>CALDKP010000324.1 GCA_937898535.1 uncultured Sphingomonadales bacterium
TCGAGCGAAAGGCGCAGCCAGACGGGCTTGATGTAGTCCATCCAGATGTCGCGCATGCCGACCCACACGTGGTACAGCAGGGCGACAATGACCACGAAGGTCAGCACTTTCATCCACTGGCTGGCGAAAATGCCCGCCCACTTGTCGTAGCCGATCGGGCCGCTGGTGAACAGCACCTGGGCCAGCAGCACGACCGTGAACAGGAATAGGTCGATACCCGCGACGATGTTGTCTTTGTCGCATCCCTTAATGGCCCGAACCAGATCATTGGCCGGCGTATCTTGCGCAACCAGAAACGCAAAATCGCGTGTAACGGCTTGCAATGCAGGCGGCGTGAAGGCCGGGCGCATAAAGCCGGTGGCTTTTTTGAGCGGTATCGCATCCAAAAAGATTTCCGCGGCGACAATGCTGCCGTCCAAATCAAAGGCTTTTGCCGTTGCCGGATGCAGCGTCCCGAATGCGCCAAGAATATTCTTTGGCCCCATGCGCAATGTTGCCGATTGTCCGGGATGATAATGCGCGCCGGCATCGTCCATCACGAGCAGACCGTCGGTTGCGACACCCGCTGCCTTGAGCAACGCGATGGCTTCGGCCTTGGCATCAAAAGCATCAAATTTTGCTGATTTGCCGGTGGCCCAATTGCGCACAGACTTGTCACCTGCCAGCACGACGCCCGCCGTCAGACGTTCGTCGCTTGTGCCATCCGCGGCGGCAAAATAACGCCGTCCGATTTCGAACAGACGCACTGATGATGCGCCGCGGTCCATGTTCCGCTGCGCTGCAGAGAGTAGACCCGGCAACAATGAAGGGCGCATGACCTTCATGTCTTCAGAGATCGGGTTGGCGAGACTCCATGTGCCGCCACCAAATGCGTCCGCTGCCTTTTGCGGTAGGAACGACCAGTTGATCGCTTCGTTCAAACCGCGTGCTGCCGCTGCACGGCGCACTTTGCGTTCTAGCGACTGGACAGGCGTTGCGGTTGGTTTGGCGACGCCGTCTGCACGGGGCAATGGCACGGACACGACATTGTCGAGGCCGACGATACGCACGACTTCTTCGACGATGTCTGCAGGGCCATCGACGTCACGACGCCATGTCGGCACGGTAACGCGCCAGTCGTCGCTTACGGCAAAGCCCAGTCTTTCCAATATGTTGCGCTGTTCCTCCGGCGTAACGTCAACGCCGCCAAGCCGCTGGCAATATTGCGTGTCGTAAGAAATGTTGCGCGGCGCAACTGGTGCAGCGCCCGACCGGGTGATGGCACTCGGCGTTCCGCCGCAATGATCGAGCACGAGCTTGGTCGCGATCGCCAATCCGTCTTCCAAGAACGCAGGGTCAACGCCGCGCTCAAAACGCTGCCGTGCGTCGCTGGTCAAAGCCAGCTTTTGCCCGGTGCGTGCAATATGTTCAGGGTTGAAATAGGCGCACTCGATAAGGACATCAGTCGTCGTTTCCGAAACGCCGCTATGTTCGCCACCCATGATACCGCCAATGTCATGCACCATGCTGTCATCGGCGATGACGGTCATGGTCGAATCCAGCATATAGGTCTTGCCGTTGAGGGCGACCACGTTTTCCCCGTCGACAGCCTTGCGTGCCACCAGCGCGCCGTTTAACTTCGCGCGGTCATAGACGTGCAACGGCCGGCCAAGGTCGATGGATATGAAGTTGGTGATGTCGACGAGCACAGAAATCGGCTTTTGGCCAATGGCTTTCAGCTTGCTGCGCATCCATTCGGGGGCGTCGCCATTGCGGACACCCGACACAGCTTGTGCGTAGAACGCAGGGCAGCCTGCGTCGTCGTCGGTGCGCACGATCGGCGCGGGTTCGCTGCCTTCATTTGGCGTGTCCAAATTGATTTTGTAGACTTCGTTCAGCGGGCGCAATGTCCCAAGGCCTGCCGCGGCGAGGTCACGCGCGATGCCGCGAACGCCCATGCAATCCTGACGGTTGGGGGTGATGCTGACATCAATGACGGGGTCGTCCAATCCAGCCCAATCGGCATAGACTGTCCCCACCGGTGCGTCGGCCGCGAGTTCGATGATGCCATCATGATCGTCGCCCAATTCCAGCTCCGCAATCGAACACATCATCCCGTTGGATTCGACGCCTCTGATCGCGGCAACCTTCAACACCATGCCATTTGCGGGCACGACGGCGCCGGCTGGGCCGAATACGCCAAGCATTCCTGCCCGCGCATTGGGTGCGCCACAGACCACCTGAAGCGGCTCGCCGCCTGCGTCGACGGACAGTATCTGCAATTTATCCGCCTGCGGATGCGGCGCCGCGCTCAACACCTTTGCAATGCGGAACGCGGACAATTTTTCTGCCGGGTTTTCGATGCCCTCAACCTCAAGCCCGATACGGTTCAAGCAATCGGCAACGGCCTGCATATCGGCATCGGTATCAAGATGCTCTTTCAGCCATGACAATGAGAATTTCATGCGCCTACTCCTCCGCTCAGCGTCGGAACATCGAGTGCGTCAAATCCGTAATGTTGCAGCCAGCGATTGTCGCCGTCGAAGAAGGCACGCAGATCGTCCATCCCATATTTTAGCATGGCAAGGCGGTCGACACCGGTGCCGAAGGCAAAGCCCTGCCATATATCGGGATCAAGTCCGCAGGCCTCGATAACCTTGCGATGGACCATGCCGGAACCAAGAACCTCCATCCAGCCTTCCGATCCGCCAACGACGCGCTTGCCGTTGACCATTGAATAGCCGACGTCGACTTCGACCGATGGTTCGGTGAACGGGAAATAACTCGGACGCAGACGCAGGACGACATCCTCGCGTTCAAAATAGGCCTTCAAAAATGTCTCCAGCGTCCATTTCAGATGACCAAGGTGAATGCCCTTGTCGATGACAAGGCCTTCGATCTGGTGGAACATCGGCGTGTGCGTCGCATCGCTGTCGCTGCGGTAGACGCGGCCAGGTGCGATAATGCGGATTGGTGGTTCCTGTGACGTCATGGTGCGGATTTGCACAGGTGATGTGTGTGTACGCAGCAGCATTTTGCTGCCCTCGCGCGCCATTTCGTCGGGGAAATAGAATGTATCATGCATCGCGCGCGCAGGATGTGTTTCGGGAATGTTGAGCGCGGTGAAATTGTGCCAATCGTCTTCGATCTCACGCCCTTCGGCAACGGCGAAGCCCATGTCGGCAAAGATTTCGGCAAGCTCGTCCATGACTTGGCTGACGGGATGCACTGTTCCGCGCGGTGTTTCGGGCGCAGGCAATGTCATGTCGACATATTCGCTTGCGAGACGCCGGTTTAGCTCGGCTGTTTCCAAGGCTGCTTTTTTCGCGGCCAGCGCCGCGGTAACGCTTTCGCGCAGACCGTTGATAATGGGGCCTTGCGTCTGGCGTTCATCGGGCGACATCGCGCCCATCGTCTTGAGCAACGCCGAAACGCTGCCTTGCTTGCCAAGGGCGGATATCCGAACAGCCTCCAGCGCATCCAGCGTATCCGCGGAATCAATCGCTGCCATCAGTTCGGTTTGGAGTGTCGCAATATCTGTCATCATGGTTCGCCTGAATAAGCAAAAGGGCGCGAACGGCAAGTGCCGCCCACGCCCTTTTGCGCAATATCGAAGTTTTAGGAGCTTATGCTGCTTTCGCGAGCGCTGCCTTCGACTGCGCAATGATCGTGCTAAACATCGCGGCTTCGTGCATCGCAAGGTCTGCAAGCACTTTCCGGTCGAGTTCAACGCCAGCGAGCTTCAGGCCATGCATGAACACGCCATAGGTCATGCCTTCGGCGCGGACTGCGGCGTTGATACGCTGGATCCACAATGCGCGGAAGTTCCGCTTGTTTACCTTACGGTCGCGATATGCGTACTGACCGGCCTTTTCGACGGCCTGACGTGCGACGCGGATGGTATTTTTGCGACGGCCATAATAGCCCTTCGCCTGCTCTAAAATTCTTTTATGTTTGGCTTTGGTGGTCACACCACGTTTGACGCGTGCCATAATCTATATCCTTTTCGTTTTTCGTGGTCGCGTGGCTTAACCGAAAAACCGGTTCCCACTTTTTCGCACCACGCTCAGTCTGAAAACGTTCGCTTGGTCTTACAGACCGTATGGCGCCCATTTCTTGATTGTCTTGGCATCGGGATCAGAGATCACGCTGGTGCCACGGTTTTGGCGGATATACTTGGCATTATGGCTGCTCAAACGGTGCCGTTTTCCAACGACGCCATGCTTGATCTTGCCTGTTGCGGTGATTTTGAAGCGTTTCTTCACACCGCTCTTGGTCTTGAGCTTGGGCATTTTGGTCTCCTTTGTTGAGTCCGTATCAAGCCGACATGGCAGCCCTATTGGCCAGCCTGCTTATTCGGAAGGGGCGCGCCTAGCCGGATTCGCGCCCGATTGCAAGCTTAATGCCGGTAATTCCGCCGGGACCCTGAAGAGTTTGCAGCAAATGACTAAGATCGCGGGATGGGAAGCGGCGCTACGGATCAAATGGAACGGACTGGGCCTTTGCGTTTTAGTGTTGGCATGCGAGCGCTTCGAGCACGTCATCAAGCCGGGCAGGGTCACCCACCGCAATGATATGGCCTTCGGAAGCGCCGTGCAGAGGTTCCCCCGACCAATCGCTCATCATCCCTCCTGCGCCTGTTACGATGGGGATTAAGGCAGCAAAATCATGCAGTTTTAAGCCAGCTTCAACGACGATGTCGATATGGCCACTGGCGAGCAGGGCGTAGTTGTAACAATCGCCGCCAAATAGCATTTTTTTATGTGCCGTTTGCGCAGCGAGTTCCATAAAATGATCGCCGTCATGCTGCGTAAAATATTGTGGCCCCGTTGTTGCCAGCGTCGCCTGATTTAACGCGGTGCAGGTTCGTGTTGTGACGGGATTGCCGTTCAGTGTCGTCGGATACCCCGCAGCGCCGACCCAGCGCTCGCCACTAATGCATTGGTCGATGACACCCAGAACGGGCCAGCCGTCTTCGAGCAGCGCAATCAATGTTCCGAATATCGGGCGCCCGGCCATGAAACTTACGGTTCCGTCGATCGGATCGATAATCCAGCTTCGGCCCGAACTGCCGGTTTTTTCGCCATATTCCTCGCCGATGATCGTGTCGCGCGGGCATTCGGCATCAAGAATGCGGCGGATGGCGCTTTCGGCGGCGCGGT
>CALDKP010000325.1 GCA_937898535.1 uncultured Sphingomonadales bacterium
TTTCCCTACACGACGCTCTTCCGATCTGGCCGATTGTCCGGCCTTACGATTATCAATGCCTTTTTCGAAAACTCGACACGCACATTGCTGTCGTTCGAAATTGCTGGAAAACGGCTTGGCGCAGATGTCGTGAATATGCACGCGGCGCAATCGAGCGTCAAAAAGGGCGAAACACTTATCGACACCGCAATGACGTTAAACGCCATGCGCGCCGATGCCATTGTCATCCGCCACGGCAGTTCCGGCGCGGTGCAACTGATTTCCAGCAAAGTCGATTGCCCTGTCATCAATGCAGGCGACGGAAGCCACGAACATCCCACGCAGGCTTTGCTCGATTCGCTAACCATCATGCGCCGCAAAGGGCGGGTCGAAGGCCAAACCGTCGTCATTTGCGGCGATGTGCTGCACAGCCGCGTTGCGCGTTCAAACCTGTTTTGCCTTAAAACTCTCGGCGCCGAAGTCCGCGTCGTTGCGCCCCCTGCATTGATGCCAAGCGGTATCGAGGCATTTGGTGCGCAGACATTTACAAATTTTGATGCAGCATTGGATGGCGCGGATGTCGTGATGATGCTGCGGCTTCAGAATGAGCGCATGCAGGGGGATTTCATTCCCTCGCCCCGCGAATATTTCCATCTCTACGGTCTCGATGAACGCCGCCTAGCGTTGGCGAAGCCCGATGCGCTGGTTATGCACCCGGGTCCAATGAACCGCGGCGTAGAGATTGCGAGCAATGTCGCCGACCATGTAGAACGCTCGGCCATTACCGAACAGGTGGAAATGGGTGTCGCCGTTCGGATGGCGTGCCTCGATATACTCACCCGAAAGGCACGCGGTCAGGAGGGTTGGTCATGACCGGAATCAGCATCCTGAACGGCCACGCCATTTTGCCCGGCGCGGACAAGGCCGAGCCACTGAATGTGCATATCGAAAATGGCAAAATTGCCTCGGTTGGGAAGGCGGCAGCAATTGCTGACCAGCTTGACGCAAGCGATCTCATCATCGCGCCGGGTATCATTGATCTGGGCGTATTTAAGACCGACAAGCCTGCTTTCCGCTTTGGCGGCATCACGCGCGCGGCGCTGATGCCTGACCAGTCGCCTGTGCACGACGACCCCGCAACGGTGCGCTTTGCCGCGCTAAAAGGAAAACCCGATCTGTGGGTACACCCGCTCGCTGCAGCAACGCAGGGCCTAAACGGGCTGCAAATGGCCGAAATCGCGCTGATGAAAGAAGCAGGCGCAGTTGGCGTTGCCACAGGACGCAAATGGATTGCCGATAGCGGCATATTGCTGCGCATCATGCGCTACTGCCATGCGCTCGACTTGCCCGTCTTTGTGCACAGCGAAGATGCAGGCCTATCGGGCAACGCGGTTGCAACGGCCGGGGAAACAGCGACGTTACTGGGTCTATCCAGCGCATCGCCCATCACCGAAGCGCTTGCCATCGCCCGCGACCTATTGCTCGCAGAGGAAAGCGGCGCGCATGTGCATTTCCGGCAAGTGACGACGGAACGCGGGCTGGACCTCATTCGCGCGGCGAAGGCAAAGGGCTTGCGCATCACATGCGGCATTACGCCAGGGCATTTGTTCCTATCCGACAATGCGGTTTCAGATTTTCGGACCTTCGCCCATCTGTCGCCGCCCTTGCGTACGGAAAACGACCGACTGGCCTGTATCGCCGCAGTTGCCGACGGAACAATTGACGTCATTGCATCTGGGCACGATCCGCGCGGGCCAGAGGACAAGCGCCTGCCCTTTTCCGAAAGCGCGCCGGGCATGGCGGGGGCGGAAACGCTTCTCGCGCTGTCGCTTAACCTCGTGCGGGACAATGTGATTTCGACGGGGCGGTTGTTCGAACTGCTCGCATCAAATCCTGCGAAGATCTTGGGGCTGAATGCAGGTCAAATAGCAGAAGGGTTTGAGGCGGACCTCATTCTCGTCGATCCAGACGCGCCGTGGCAGGTCGATGGCGACCGCATGGCCGCACTTGCGGGCAATACGCCATTTGACCGACTGCCGGTTCAGGGCCGCGTGCGCCATATGCTAAAGGGCGGCAAGGTCATTTAGACCCGCCGCCCCCTAAGCGTTTTACATCTATCAATTTATCGTGCAGCGATCTTGCGCCCGGCGGCGTTTGCCATGCGGATATTTTGGGGGCCACCATTGGTGCGCACGAAGCAATCACCGCCTTGCGACTTGATTATCTTGCAAGTTGCCCGTGCGCTTGCTGCGTCCCCGAAACCCATTGCAGCCAAGCGAACAAGTTTCTTGCCATTGACCGTTATGGTTGAGCTAGCGGATGCAAAGCCGTTCAATGCGCGGTAGCGTTTGGCATATTTGTTCCAAGCCGCTTGCGCACTGGCCACAGACGAAAACGCGCCCAGCTGAACCAAATGGCTTCCCGCAGCCGCTGGCGTTTTTGTCGCTGGGATGTCTGATACCGCAAGCTTAACCGGCGCAGCCACAAATGACTTTGTCGGGACTACGGACGCTTTGATAAGCGGCGCTTCGTAAACCGGCGCGCTCGGCGTTGTCTCGGCAGCCCTCACGTAATTCTCAACAGCCGCAAAACCTGCACTGTCCGAAACGGGTGCTGGCCCCACCGCAGCCAACTCCAATGTTGCTGCGGGTACAGACGAAACTTCTGCAAATTTTGGTGCAGCCGTTGGCGCAACATCAGCCTGCGCAAATCCAATGGCATTGATGCTGCTTAACGCGAGCCGCAGCGGCTGTCCCGTATCCGCCATGTCAGGCTGAACCTTCAACAGGCCTGCTACGCGCGACGCGTAAGCACCAGGACGCGCAAACTGCGCCCATTCGGCGATCCGTTCGTTCACTTTGTCCTGCGACATATCTTGCGACGCCATGATCCGCGCATCGCGCCAGCGGCCTTCAAGCGCATAAGCCAATGCCAGATTCTGCCGTGTACGCGCTGTGGCAGCGTCGGTGCGCACGGCATCGGTCAGAATATTGACGGCATCCGCCGAACGACCCGCCAAAGCCAAAGTCAGCGCATAGTCGCTGACAGGCAGGATGGATCGGTTTGAATCGACAAGCAACACGGCAGATTCGGTGTTGCCCATGGCGATACGCGCCAAAGCGAGGCTGATGACGGTACGCGAGTCGACTTGGCCAAGATCCATAACGTCCATCAACGTCCGCTCTGCTGAGGCAAAACGCCCCTTCGCCATGTACACACGTGCCAGCAACCCACGATAATCGCGGTTTTGCATATCGGCCTGAACCGCACGTTCTGCAAAGGCCAATGCCTTGTCGGCCTTGCCTTTCCTGAGTGCCCGTTCGGCTGTCTTCGCCCAGGCAAATGCCTTTTGCGGCGAGGTCTTATTGACTGAAGCATTTGCTACACTGCCCGCTCCGGCCGCCGATGCAGTCATTGCCGGTACCGCGACGAACGCGATCGACAAGGCCAGCTTTATGACAAAACGGCTATTCATGGCATCACCTCAAAAAAGCTAAATACAGGCATCAGTGTTTTTTCGCAGGAACTTGAACCGCGAGTTGGCCAATTTCCGGCATGGCCCCAAGAAATGCGTCAAGTGCATCCGTTACCAGCTGTTGTGCAGACTGGTGGCGCACCGCAGATGCCAACCGCAATTTCAAATGGCGCTCGCTATCAAGACGCAATGTGAAGGCGGCTTTCTCTTTCAAACCAGGCTTCGCGCGGGCACGCGAACGTGGTGCATCCGTGGCACCCATATGCGAGACTGGCCGCGTTACAGACTCAGGCGTCATGGTGACGATTGTGTGTGCATCGGTTATCGATTCCGGCGCGTCAGCAAAGCTATCAAAGCGAGCGTCGGGTTCTATGTCAGTGGAAAGCGCGTTCGCGAGACGATCTTGCAGATGTTTCACCTCGGGAACAGCCGCAGCAAGCGGGTTAGCCCCATTAAAGCCGTGGTCATAATCCATTGGGGTCGTGGGATCTGGATCGACATCATATCCCATATCGTTCCACCCTAGGTCGTCTTGCGCCATTGTAGCGTTGCCATTGCTCGACAACATGGATGGACGGCGCATTGCGGGGCGCGCCATTCCTTTGCGTGCCAGCAAGATGCCCGAAAGCGAAGCTATTGGTTTAGGCTCACCCATTTTCATGCCCTTCCTTCGCTTAACCTACGACCCGGCGGCCAAAGCCACCCATGGGACGTGCGGCGGATATTTGCTGGCTTGCAGCGGCCGGCGCACTAAAAACGGTGCGACGGAAATTCTTTTCGAGACGGTCCGAAATATATGTCCACAGCTGGATAACCTCTTGCGAGGACCTGCCATTGGGGTCGATTTCCATCACCGTACGGCCATCAATCATTGAGGCAGCAAAATCGGTGCGGTGGTGGAGGGTAATGGGCGCGACCGTGCCATGCTGTGACAGTGCCACGGCGGCTTCCGAAGTAATTCTGGCCTTTGGCGTCGCCGCGTTGACAACGAAGATCAGCGGCTTTCCAGCCCGCTCGCACAGGTCGACAGTCGCACCCACGGCGCGCAAGTCGTGCGGACTTGGCCGCGTAGGCACGACGATCAGTTCTGATACGGAAATGACACTCTGGATAGCCATCGTAATGGCAGGCGGCGTGTCAATCACCGCCAATTTAAAGCCTTGCTGCCGCAATACGGCAAGGTCGGTTGCGAGGCGGGC
>CALDKP010000326.1 GCA_937898535.1 uncultured Sphingomonadales bacterium
GGTGCAGCGCCGCAATGCGGTCATTGATGTCGTCTAAAGTGAACTGGCGCTTCCACAAATCGCCTTCGCCCGACAATCGGCGCGGCACAAGGCCAAGGCCGCCACGCTGCTTCACGCCGGGCGCAGGATAATCCGCGCGCTGCGCGCCTTGGACCATCTCCACATCGATGTCCTGTTCGTCGCGGTTCAGGTCGATCCAGGCCCGTGCACGATGGGCCAGGATGACCGGATGGCCGAACTGAACCGAACGGCGCACCAATAGATCGGCATATCGATCCTCAAGCCGGACAAGCGATGCCGGCGGCACGCGTAGCGCGTCAATGACAGAAGCGGGATAGTCGCGCCCTGCGTGCGGCACAGACAACAGCACAGGCACGGAGATATTCTCCGTTCCCCACATTGCAAATCCGGATGCCGATATGTCCAACGCGCCCTCTTCATTGGCAAAAAATATGTTGTTGGCAGGTTTTGCGCAAAATGGTGCAAAAAAATTAAATCTCTGCAATTATAGAGATGGTCGGCGTGGCACATTAGCGCCCCAAAGTTGTTTAAGGACCCGTTATGACCCGAATTCTGCTCGCCGAAGATGACCAGGCCATGCGCGAATATCTCGCGCGGGCACTGGAACGGTCGGGCTATGAAGTTGCCGCCGTCGACCGCGGCACAGAAGCAGCGCCCTTGCTGGAACAAGAACATTTCGACCTGTTGCTGACCGATATCGTGATGCCCGAAATGGACGGCATTGAACTCGCGCGCCACTGTAACCGCGTGTCACCGGGCACAGAGGTCATGTTTATCACCGGCTTCTCCGGCGTAGCACTGCGCGCGGGCGAGTCCATACCAAGCGCCAAAGTGCTGTCCAAACCCTTCCATCTGAAAGACCTTGTCCTTGAAGTCGAACGCCTGTTTGCCAAGGAAAGTTTTGGCGAGCTGAAATAGGCTTGAATGATAGCACAAGCCCAGCTAGAGGCTGCGGCATTGTGGGCGTATAGCTCAGCGGTAGAGCACTGCATTGACATTGCAGGGGTCGCAAGTTCAAACCTTGCTACGCCCACCATTTAAAAACCCCGCCGTCCCGATGGAACGGTGGGGTTTTTTAATTTCGCGATGTCAGGTCGTCTGCTGCAACCATTCGACCACGCGATGACAATTGTCATCGGCGATGTCGTGGGCACTGTCATAGTCCTATCGATACTGTCATTTGTGCTGACATTTTTCATTTCGCGGCGCCGAGTGTAAACACAAACGCAATTTCGGCTGCGCCTTGCGGCTTCAAATTTCTCTCGCTAAGTCAACGCCATGAACCTTGCATCTCTTCTCGCCCAATTTGAACCGGGCGCCGCGTCGCACAAGATATCGATCCCGGCCAGCTGGCATCAGGGGCGCACCTCTTATGGTGGCTTAAGCTCAGCATTGGCTTACCAAGCGGCGAAGATGACGGCGGAGGATTTGCCGCCGCTTCAGTCGGCACAAATCGCATTTGTCGGCCCCTTGGCGGGCGATGTCGAGGTGCAGGCCAATATCCTGCGTCGTGGTAAAAACACGGCATTCATCAAGGCTGACATACTGGGCACAGATGGCATTGGCCTGACCTGCACGTTCATTTTCATGAACCGGCGGCAAAGCCATTTGGACTATATCAGCATCGCCCAGCAAGAATTTCCGCCACTTCCGACCGCGGACACGGCACGCAGCGGCCCGCCTGAATTTTTCACGGGGCATATGCAATATCCGGACAAGCGGCTCGAACTGGGGTTGGCCACCAACCGACTCGCAAGCTGGCATCGCTTCACCGAACATGACGGGCTTGACCATATTGCAGAGCTTATCTGCATTGGGGACGCATTGCCGCCATCTGCGATGGGCTTGATGACCGAAAAGGGCATGGTTAGCTCGATGAACTGGCAGATCAACATGCTGACGGATACGCCAACGACCGAAGATGGATGGTGGTATCTATCCAGCGAAACGCATCATGCCGCCAACGGCGCGAGCAGCCAATATATGACCGCATGGAACAGCCGCGGTGAAGCGGTGCTTACCGGTATGCAGTCAGTCGCTATTTTTGCTTAACGCCGCATAAGCGCCTTCTCCGCCTCAATGATGTAATCGCGGGTAATCGGCAAGCCACGTCGGTCACGGGTGAACTGGATCTGGTAATTTCCCATCCCGCCCGATTCAAACGCCGCGGTCGCGCCCGCAAGATAGAATATCCACATACGGTAAAATCTTTCGTCATATTGCGCGACGATTGCGTCGCGATGACTTTGCACACGGGCGTACCATTCACGCAATGTCATGGCATAATGCAGCCGCAAGGTTTCGATGTCGCTGGCGATCAGCTTCACCTTTTCGCTCGCCGCAAGCGTTTCCGACAGAGCGGGAATATAGCCACCGGGGAAGATATATTTGCGGGTAAACGTATCCGTAGTGCCGGGCGTGCCAAGACGGCCAATCGTATGCAGCAGCATCACACCATCGTCCTTCAGCAAATTGGCACAAGCGCGAAAGTAAGTGGTGAACTGGGGCACGCCGACATGTTCAAACATCCCAACCGACACAATCCGGTCGAACGTACCCGGCGCGCGCTTTGCCAGCACGCGATAGTCCAACAGTTCAAACCTGACCTTATCCGCCACTCCAGCCGCCTCCGCGCGTGCACGCGCAAGCTTTAGCTGCTCGGCGCTTAGCGTAATCCCAAGCACCTCGACCCCGGCAACCTTATTCAGATACAGCGCCATTCCACCCCAGCCACAACCGATGTCGAGCACCTTCTGCCCGGGGTGCAATGCAAGCTTCGCTGCGATGTGCGCCTTTTTTGCAAGCTGTGCGCGCTCCAACGTGTCATCCGCTTCGGCCCAATAAGCGCAGCTATACTGCATATCTTCGTCGAGCCACATGCGGTAAAAATCATTGGAAAGGTCGTAATGATGCGCGACGTTCGCGCGGGAACGGGCCAAGGAGTTGAGCTGTTGAAACGGGCGCAGAATCTGGGCAAACAACGCCTTTAGCGGCTTTTGGTCGCCAAGTTCCCCGCCTTTTTCCCAAGCATTGTTGCGCCGGATAATTTCCACGAGGCCCATAATGTCGTCACCATCTACCGTGACGCTGCCGTCCATATAGGCTTCGGCAAGGCCAAGCCGCGGGTTCAGCAAAATACGGCGTTCAGCGTTGCGGTGAACTATCCGCAAGGTGACATCGGGCCAACCAGCCGCAGCCGAACCGAAAACATGTGCGTTGCCATTTTGTTGCGTGATCGTCAGCGTGCCGTGATGGATCCGGCCACTTAAAATACGTTCGAGTAATGCCAATGTGGTGCCTTTCGTAAAACGATGCCCACCCCCGACTTTCAACCCATTTTTCGATATTGTTACAAAATCATAGTTTTGCCAAGCCTATCCGAAAGCTGCTTGGTTTAAATAGCGCGTTTCAGACGCGCGAAGCGCATGCCAAAGAGCACCAGCCCGACGGAAATAAAATTGTCGACAAATGTTCTGTAAAACAACCAGTTGTCGGTCGACAGAAGCTTGGCCGCACCATAATTAAGCGCCGCCATGATCAGGCCGATTGTCCCCATGATGATGGCAAAGCGTCCGACATCAATATCGGAATAAGGCATATACCGCGCTAACCCCTTGCCGATATACGGGCCACCCCGCGCGCCATCGATAATGAAGAAACTGGCGGCGATCAGGCCCGTTATCGTCCCCCGCTGCTTGATCCATTCATCATCATTCAGCCAAATTGCGAGGCCTGCCGAAATACAGAGCATCACGATACCAAAGAGAGCGAGCCCGCCGGTGACATCAATTTTCGTTATGCGCTGGAACAGAACAAGCGCGAACCCGACGACCACGCCTACAATCGCCGCAGTCTGCAAATCGGTGAACTTTGCAACAAAGTAGAACAGCAGGCCCGTGATGATATCAATGGCAAATGGCAAACGGTTGTGACGCGCAAATACGCCGCCGTTCATTCCTTGGGCAGCTTGGGTGGCCTGCACATTTTCGCGCAAGCTGTTATGTTGGATAGCGGCATCACGATATTTGTCTGGATAGGCAGGGACACGGCCTTTGTGGCTTTCATAAACGACAATGCCGTCCAGCCGGGCGACAATACCCGTTGTCCACAGACCCATATAGCCAAGCTCAACGTCCAATATCCGACCATCAGGAAGCTTGGCGCGCAACTGGTGATTGCGGACAGATTCCGGACCAAAAACGGGCGTCCGGTCCTGCTCCTGTTCCACACCCAGCATGGCCAATGACGAATATAAACCATCGCCGCGCGCTTTACAGGAAACAGTGAAGGCCAGCCCGTCGATTGCAAAACGTCGTGTGGGGTATTTCCACCAGGTAAAGCTCATGGCCTTACCCCAATGCCGCCTGTTTTTCCTCGGCGAGGCGGTCGAGTTCGGCGCGGCTTTTCTTTTCACTGGAGGATTTCAACTGGCCGCACGCCGCCATGATATCGCGGCCGCGCGGTGTGCGCACAGGCGCGCTGATGCCGGCTTCGAAAATGATGCTGGAAAAACGCTTGATGCGTTCTGGATCCGAACATTCATAAATCGCGCCGGGCCATGGGTTGAATGGTATCAGATTGACCTTAGATCGGAAGAGCGTCGTGTAGGGAAAGAGTGTCTTCGCCTGTGTAGATCT
>CALDKP010000327.1 GCA_937898535.1 uncultured Sphingomonadales bacterium
CTCTTTCCCTACACGACGCTCTTCCGATCTTTATGTACTGAATAATCAGTCAGTTGCTGCGTGGCTGGAGTTAACCCGGCAATAACCGCTGCGGGCCGAAGTAAAGTGCATGAGGGAAATGGTGCCGCCTATAGGATTCGAACCTACGACCCCCGCATTACGAATGCGATGCTCTACCAACTGAGCTAAGGCGGCGCTGGCCTGACGGCCGTGGGGAGCGCATAGCCAAGTGCGCCTGCGAGTTCAAGTGACCTTGTGCCAAATACCCGGGCCGCATGGAATGCACGCGTCCAATAGCGTGCCGTTATTCTCCGGACAGGACCCAGCCGACGCTGATCTGTTTGGCGGCCAGCGGAACGTCAAGCCTTGCCTCGCTAAAATCGACCTTCTCTCCGGGCCCAAGCGCGCGCGTCTTTGCCTTCATTTTCCAGCTGTAGACGGGTCGACCGCTCGCATCCTTCAGCGTTACCAGCATTTCAGGTACATTTTGGTTCACGGCTGTCGGATTAACGATACTGCCGCTCGCAATGAAATACGGCGTGCCATCCTCGCGTTCGTTGAGTTCGAGATTGTCGTTTAGAACGATGGTCAGATCGGGTTCCGCGGCCGCATTTGAAAGGCCAAAATCAGGCAAGCCAAAATATAACGTCGCGCCGCCAATAGCTGTTAACAAAATGGCAAAGGCGGCAGCCGCCATCGTCCACATCTTGGCCGGATTCCGGCGTGCTTTAAACGGGGGCTCATGAGCAAAACGGCTCGGCGCAGACGTATCGTCCACAAATCCGCCGCGCGGCACAGAGGGTTCCATATAAGCTGCGGGGCGTTCAGTGGATCCAGCGCGCATTTCAGCAAAACTTGGAAATGCGGGTTCAGTCGCGCCGACATCATTCGTTCGTTCTGTGTCCAACCCGCTTGGCGAAACGAATTTCGGAGGTGGTTCAGAAGCAAAGGCCGGAGGCGCAGGCTGGGCAACGGGAGCAGGCACGGGGTCACCCATTGGCATCGCCTGCGCTGGCGGTGTTTGTTCAGCAAATGCCATGGGTGGCGCGCCCCGCGTGTCCGCGGGCGCAACAACGGCGGGTGCAGGCGCTATCTGCGGCACAGCCCCTGCCTGAAACCAGCTATGTTTGCAGTTAGCACAGCGCACTTGGCGGCCATCAATACCAACGGCATTGTCAGGGACAACATAACGTGTGCGGCAGGATGGACAGACGAGCAGCATTTCTGCACATAAACAGCAGCAGGCGGTCACTTGCAACCCTGCTTTCATAAAATGCTGTGGACGGTGAAGGTTCATCGGCCGCAGGTCGTATGAATAGCCTTTGCCCCGTCATGCCGTTTGTGCCATTTATCGCACCGATGCAGAGCGTGGTGGAATTCGACAATGTGGGGCTAAGGTACGGAACGGGGGTGGAAACACTCACCGACCTCAGCTTTACCTTATACCCCGGAAGCTTCTATTTCCTGACCGGCGCATCCGGCGCAGGCAAGACGTCGTTGCTGAAATTATTATATCTCGCGCACCGCCCAAGCCGGGGTGCAATCCGCATGTTCGGGCATGACGCTATTACCTTGCCGCGCGACCGCTTGCCAGGTTTTCGACGCCGGATTGGTGTCGTTTTTCAAGACTTCCGCTTAGTTCCGCATTTGTCGACCTTCGACAATATCGCTCTGCCTTTGCGGATTGCCGGCATTCAGGAAAAGGATTTGCGCGGTCCAGTCACCGAAATGCTTGCGTGGATTGGCCTTACCGAACGGGCAGATGCACGGCCAGCGACGCTTTCGGGCGGTGAACAGCAACGTATTGCGATTGCGCGCGCTGTCATTGGCCGTCCTGAAATGCTTGTCGCGGACGAGCCGACGGGAAATGTCGATCCTGAAATGGCCCGCCGGTTGCTTCAGCTATTTGCTGCGCTGAACAAGCTGGGAACCACGGTTGTGGTCGCAACCCACGACATCCATTTGCTTCAGGAGGTTGAAGGCGCACAGATGATGCGGCTGGACAAGGGTCGCTTGTCTGATCCGACCGGATCCTTGCGTCACCCGCCACGACCATTGGTTTTGAAGAACTGATGCTGCTGGATTTCGTCCTTCCTGCACATGACCGCAAGCTCATCCCCGAAGGACGTTTGACGGGGCAAATGCCGTGGGTGATTGCCATCATGTTGTTTCTGACATTGCTGGTGGCGGCAGGTGGTTTGACATTGACTGAGGCCGCGCGCCAAGGTGGTCAGGATCTCGCGCGGCAAGTTACCGTCCAAATCATAGAGTCAGACCCTGCACAGCGGGCGGCGCAACATGCCGCGATCACCCGCGCGCTACGCAATATGGACAGCATTGCAGAGGTGAAGCCCGTGCCGGATGCGCAAGTGCGTGCTTTGCTCGAACCATGGCTTGGCACGGGCGTTATTGACGCAGCTGTTCCAGTCCCGGCGTTGGTGGATGTGCGGTTCGGTTCCGTCCCCACTACCGAAACGCTCACCCGCTTACAGTCAACGCTGCGTTCGGTTGCGCCAGATATACGGGTGGATTCCCACAGCAGCTGGATGGCACCATTTTTCGAACTCATGCGTGCGCTGGTATGGCTGGCGGCCGTTGTGTTCCTTTTACTGCTCGTCGCAACGTCAGCGGTCGTTATTTTGGCGGTCCGAAGCACGCTGAATACCCATCGTGAAACGATAGAGATTATGCACATGATGGGCGGCACCGATATTCAGGCCGCACGCCTTTTCCAACGCCGCGTTGCCTTGGATGCATTGCTGGGGGGAGTCGTCGGTTTCATTGTTGCAGCGGTTGTTATCATTACCGTGGGTGACCGGTTTGCGGCAGTTGAACCCGGGCTTTTATCTGGTGCACATTTCCCATATTATGGCTGGGCAATCCTCGCGCTCATTCCGCTTGCCGTAATGGCGCTTGCTATGCTTATGGCGCGCATGACGGTGATTTCGGCGTTGAAGAGAATTTTATGATCAGACGGTCTATTGCTTTTGTCTTGCTTGTCTGGATGCTTGGCTTTGCATGGTTTGCATTGCTATTGCCGCAACCCGCCGCAGTCACGCCAACCGACGCTGTCGTTGTCCTGACGGGCGGGCCGAACAGAATTGACCGCGGGCTTGAGATATTGAAATCTGGGAAATCGCGGAAAATGCTGATTTCCGGGGTCGACCGTGATGTGAAGCCGCGTGAGCTTGCCGCGCAATATCCGGGTTCGTCCAAATATTTCAAATGCTGCATCGATCTGGGTTTCCAGTCTGTCGACACCAGATCGAACGCATTGGAAACGGCGGCATGGGCTCACCGGAACAAAGTGACCAGTTTGCGGCTTATTACGCATGATTGGCATATGCGACGCGCACGCTTTGAACTTGACCGGGAATTGTCCGCCAATGTGGCTGTCACCAATGATGCCGTATCGACCCACCCATCGCTGGGCGCCCTGTTCAAGGAATATAATAAATATTGGTTGCGGGCTGTCGCGTCTCTTTTGGGTATGTAGCCCATGATCGCGATAATCCGATCTGCCGCATATATTGCCATTTTCTACACCGGGTCGGTGTTTTTCGTTGCCACTGCGTTTTTCGCGCAATGGTTTTCGATTCCGCTGATGCAGTGGGCGGTACGCGGTTGGTCGCGCTGGCAATATGCCTGCTACCGCCGGATTTTGGGCATCACGATTAAAATTGAGGGCCACTTGCCGCACAAGCCCGTGCTCTACGCGATCAAGCATGAAAGCATGTTTGAGACGATCGACATGCCCCGTATGTTTAACAAGCCCGCTGTGGTCACCAAAAAAGAATTGTTCGACATACCCTTTTGGGGGCCCGCAGCGCGCGCTTATGGCATGATACCCGTTGACCGCAATGGCGGCGCGTCCGCATTGCGCGCGATGCTTGTTTTGGCCAAAAAGATGATCGCAGACAGGCGACCCATTGTGATTTTCCCGGAAGGCACACGCGTCGCGCCGGGCAGCCGACCTCCGCTGCAATCGGGATTTGCCGGGCTGTATAAGCTCATAAACCTGCCCGTCGTGCCCATTGCGGTCAACAGCGGCACCTTAAGCCCACGCAAGACCGGCATCTGGAAATCGGGGACGATTACGTACAAGGTCGGCGAAGAACTGCCCACGGGCCTGCCGCGCGAAGAAATTGAAGCGCGGGTGCATGCCGCGATTAACGCGCTGAATTAATGCTTACGTCCAAAGTCGGGCGCGTCGTCATCTTGGCCCTGTTCGACAATCGACCGCCGGATGTCACGCGTGCGGCTGAACAACGCCTCCAGCTCTTCGCCTTTGTCGTAACGGATGGCGCGTTGCAGGACGCTTAAATCTTCCGAAAAACGCTGCAGCATTTCAAGCACGGCGTCCTTGTTCGACAGGAACACGTCGCGCCACATCACGGGATCGGAGGCAGCGATGCGGGTGAAATCGCGGAAACCACCAGCGGAATATTTGATAACTTCGCTTTGCGTCACGCCTTCAAGATCATCGGCGGTTCCGACAATCGTATAAGCGATAAGATGCGGCAGATGGCTGGTGACCGCCAGCACCATATCATGGTGGCGTGCATCCATGATTTCGACATCCGCGCCAAGGCGCTGCCAAAAACTGCGCAAGCGCTCGACAGCCGCCTCTGGCGCATTTTCGGGCGGCGTCAATATGCACCAGCGGCCTTTGAACAAGGTCGAAAAACCGGCATCCGGGCCGCTTTTTTCCGTACCCGCAACAGGATGGGCAGGAATGATCATGGCGTTGGGCAGAACAGCCGCAAGCGCGTCCGCGACGCTTTGCTTGCATGAACCGACGTCACTGACGATGGCATCGGCAGGCAGGTCGGAGGCGAAGTCCGCCGCCACTGCCCCCATGGCGCCTACCGGCACGCATAAAATGACAAGGTCGGCGTCCATGACCGACGCGCCAGCGGTATCGGTGACATCGTCGCATATGCCCAATTGGACAGCACGCGCACGGACAAGAGGATCGGCATCATGACCAGTAATCCGCACCGACGGCATCTGCGCCTTTACGGCGCGCGCGACGGACGAGCCAATGAGCCCGAGCCCGATCACCGTTAAACGCGCAAACGGCAGCATCAGGCGTGCGCTTCCAATATTTTGCGCAAAGCGGCCATGACACCACGATTTTCATCCTCGGTACCAATGGTAATCCGCAGCCCGCTGCCAAGGCCCTGCGCCGGCAACCAGCGCACGATATAGCCTTCGTCCATAAGACCATTATAGGCGGTTTCAGCGCTGCAATTGCCTTCAAACAATATCATCAGGAAGTTCGCCCATGACGGGATGACTTTCAGGCCATGGTTCGACAGTGCCGCAAATTCTGTTGCCATCCAGTCGCGCCATTCGGCATTATGCTGGCGGCTACGCACGACGAAATCTGTATCCCCAAGCGCGGCAATCGCTGCGGCTTGCCCTGCAGTGGTGACATTGAACGGCGCACGCACGCGGTTAAGCGTCGCGATCAGGCCGGCCTGACCATAGCACCAGCCAATGCGTTCTGCCGCAAGGCCATAGATTTTGGAAAATGTGCGCGTAATCAAAACATTGTCATGCTGGCGTGCTAGCTCCAGCGCGGCAGGTCCGTCATCTTCCAGATACTCGCCATAGGCTTGGTCCAAAACAAGGACGCAGTTGCCGGGTAGGCCAGCGTGAAGCCGTGCGATTTCGGCGTCGCTGCAATAGGTGCCGGTCGGGTTATTGGGATTTGCGACGAAAACAACGCGTGTCTTATCCGTCACCAAAGCCAGCAACGCATCCACGTCCGTGCCATAATCCTTATCAGGGGCGACAATCACATTGGCTGCGGTCTTCCGCGCGGCGATATCGTAAACCGAAAAGCCGTAGCGGACATAAATGATATCATCGCCAGCGCCAGCATAGCCCATAGCGATCAGGTTCAGCAGTTCGTCAGAACCCGTACCGCAAACGATCAGATCGCTTTCGACTTCATAGGCTGCGCCCAACGCCTCGCGCAGCGCAGTGCTGGCGGGGTCAGGGTAACGCGCAAGTGACGCGCCTTTATCGACAAGCGCTGCGGCCGCATGTGGGCTGCAGCCAAGCGGATTTTCGTTTGCGGATAATTTTATCAACACCCGTCCATCATCCGACTTTGCTTTGCCGGGGGTATAGGCGCTGATGGCTTCGATCCATGGTTTGGCGGTAGGCGTGGTCATGCCCGCGGCCATAGCGGCGCAAGCAGCGAAGCGCAACGCTCGCCCTGTGTTCGCAACACAAAGTGAAGAGTTTCTGTTGTTTCGCACGACCACGCTGATATGGCGTTGCGTATGCAAGAGGATACGCGTTTCGGTCTGGATAGGAAGACACGCCTGCTGGGGCCAGTGAGACTGGACAGCGGCGCTGAATTTGCGCCTGTCGATATCGCCTATGAAACCTATGGCGCATTAAACGCCGATAAATCGAACGCCATTCTCATCTGCCATGCACTGACCGGCGACCAATATGTGGCGTCCACGCATCCTGTGACCGGCAAGGACGGCTGGTGGACGCGAATGGTAGGGCCAGGCAAGCCCATCGACCCCGCACGGCATTGTATCATAAGCATCAACGTCATGGGCAGTTGCATGGGATCTTCGGGACCCGCCAGCATCGACCCTACAACGGGCGCAGCTTACGCTATGGGCTTTCCCGTCATCACCATCCCCGACATGGTGCGCGCGCAGGCGCTCTTGCTTGACCATCTGGGCATCGAAACGCTTCAGGCCATCGTTGGCGGATCAATGGGCGGCATGCAGGTTTTAAGCTGGGCAGCCTTATATCCCGACCGCGTGAAGTCTGCCGTCGTGATTGCGTCCACCGCCCGCCATTCCGCGCAAAATATCGCCTTTCACGAGGTCGGGCGTCAGGCCATCATGGCAGACCCGCGTTGGAACAATGGCGCGTATTATGGCCACGAGGCGCCATCATCGGGCCTCGCCGTTGCCCGTATGGCTGCGCACATCACCTATCTTTCGGAGGCAGGCCTCACCGAGAAATTTGGCCGCCGCCTGCAAAACCGCGATGCCAAAAGCTTCGGATTTGATGCCGATTTTCAGGTTGAAAGCTATTTGCGTTATCAAGGTCTTAGCTTTGTCGACCGCTTTGATGCCAACAGCTATCTCTACATCACGCGCGCGATGGACTATTTTGATCTCGCCGAACCACATGATGGCGTTCTGGCGCGGGCATTTGCAGGCACAAAGACACGCTTTTGCCTGATCAGTTTTGACAGTGACTGGTTATATCCGACCGCAGAATCGCGGCGCATTGTCCATGCGTTGAACGCCGCCGGCGCTGCGGTCAGTTTCGTTGAGCTATCAAGCCCGTTTGGCCATGATGCCTTTTTGCTTGAAGCGCCGGAGATGAACCGCATCGTGGACGGTTTCTTGCGCGCGGGAGAGCAATCATGAGCGCACTTCGCCCTGACCTTGCCATCATCGCCCGCGAAGTCCGCGCGACAGCCCGTGTGCTTGATGTTGGTTGCGGTGACGGGCAGTTGATGGCGGCGTTACGTGATACCAAAAATGTGGACGCCCGCGGTCTTGAGTTGAATGCGCACGATGTTGCGACCGCCGTATCCCGGGGCCTATCGGTCATTCAAGGCGATGCCGACACCGATTTGGCTGAATATCCAGACGGCAGCTTTGATTATGCTATTCTCAGCCAGACGTTGCAGACGACCAAAAGACCTGATCTGGTTCTCGACCATCTGGTCCGAATCGGGCGTGAGGCATTTGTCTCCTTCCCCAACTTTGCCCAGTGGCGGATCCGTTTTGCCCATATGTTTGGCGGGCGGATGCCCGTTACCAAGCAACTTCCACACCTCTGGTACGACACACCCAATATCCACCATGTGACCATCGAGGATTTCCGAAGCTTGTTACACGACCGGAATATCGAGATTGAAGGCCAGTGGTTTCTATCTGGAAACAAGCCCCGCGCCGATCGGTTCGCCAACCTGCTGGCGCAACATGCTGTGTTCAAGCTGCGCCGGAAATAGCCCAACGTCGAAAAGATGCGCCGGCATTGCGTCGGCCATATGGCCTTTCAGTAAAACTCAACCAGCGGCTTGGCTTCACGCACACTGATTTGGCGATCCTGTTTTGGCGCCCTTTGCGCGACCACGGCAGGTGCAATCCGTTCTGCCTGAACGATTGTCACTGTCGCCGTTGCAATCCGAACAGCGCCGCTCCGTTGGGCTGGGCCTCCAGCGGCAGTTGCTGCTGCGACAAGCATAAGGAGTGCGTTCAGAATCATGCCATAGTAAACAACCCATTTACCAATGCGGGCAAGAATTAATGAAGGTGATTAGCGGTGCCATTGCCGTAAAATACGGCCAATCACCGGCCAAGCTTATTCATGTGCCGATTTGCGACAATGCCCCGGCTCTTTCTAAACCGATAAAGGCTGTTGCGCAGGCCACCGGGCTTTGCTAGTGGCCCCCTCCTACCTGTCGAGGCGCGTGCGGCCATGGCGGAATTGGTAGACGCGCAACGTTGAGGTCGTTGTGGGCGAAAGCCCGTGGAAGTTCGAGTCTTCTTGGCCGCACCAGACAGTCTGCATTCCTCACCCAGACATTCAAAAACCAGCCCTCAGGCAGCTCTCAAAAGGGCCAGTTTTGGCTAGGTTCTTTGATTTTCGCTATGGGCGAAGCGAGCTCGTGAGTATCTGATTTAGAGGGCCTGAGACCCACAATTGGCACCTGCGTCTCCGGCATCAATTTTTCGCAAGTCCCAGAAAATCTTGCTTGGCAGGGCTGAATGGAGATACTCCGCCGGCGCAGCCTGTTTGGCGGCGAATATAGCGAGGAGACCTTTAGGAGCCACGAAAGATCGCTCAATGAGTTTCGCGAGGTGCTTGTGACACCGCCCATGCGCCTTTGCGATTGCTACAAGCGACAAGGTAGGGTTGTCTGTAAAAAACCTGCGGGCTTCGAACGCCGCTGCGCACAAAATAGTGGATCACCGGAGGCCCCGGAATCGCTGTGAATGCACCCAGAAGTCCCTTAAGAAAACCCGTAAGAATGGCGGGCAGCGTGCCCGCAGGCGGCAGCGGCGAACGTGGCAATATGATCACGAAAAAGGCAAACATCGCAATAATTGCGATGGCGATCCGCGACACGTCGTCAGGGGTCTGAAACAGCAAATATAGTCCAAGCGGCGTTGCCGCGATGGTCGCAACGGTCATTG
Source organism: uncultured Sphingomonadales bacterium (assembly GCA_937898535.1). Classification (GTDB taxonomy): domain Bacteria; phylum Pseudomonadota; class Alphaproteobacteria; order Sphingomonadales; family Sphingomonadaceae; genus Sphingorhabdus_B. Next base: position 9,198 of record CALDKP010000327.1, read on the forward strand.
TCACGATCAATGGCTTGTCAACATTGCGCCACGCCGCACGATATCCCATCAGGCCAGCGAGGCACCCGATCAATATTGCC
>CALDKP010000328.1 GCA_937898535.1 uncultured Sphingomonadales bacterium
GACGTCGCGGTAGAAGATCATGTGCAGGTTCTCGTCACCGGAGATGCGCTGCAGCAGCTGGTCGATATCGAGCAACCCTGCCCTGATGCCATCGTCAATGTCATGATTATCATACGCAATATCGTCGCTGATTGCTGCAATCTGCGCCTCAAGCGATGGCCAGTCGGTCAGGCTCAGGTCAAACTGCGCGTTGACTTCGGACAATGCCCAGCCCGGACGAGCAACGGGTCCATTATGCTTTGCCAGTCCTTCGAGCAATTCCCAGCTGAGGTTCAGGCCCGGCCAGGACGGATAAGGCGATTCCAGCTGCGTAAGCGTGCGTAACGTCTGCGCATTATGGTCAAACCCGCCAAATGGCTTCATCGTCGCCTCCAGCGCATCTTCGCCGGCATGGCCAAAGGGCGGGTGCCCGATATCATGCGCCAGACATAATGCCTCGGTCAGGTCTTCATTCAGGCCAAGCGCGCGGGCAATAGTGCGACCAATTTGCGCGACTTCAAGGCTGTGTGTCAGGCGCACGCGATAATGGTCGCCATCGGGCGAGATGAATACCTGCGTTTTGTGTCGCAGCCGCCGGAACGCAATCGAATGAATGATGCGATCACGGTCGCGTTGGAATATATCACGCGGGCCGCGAATATCGCGGTCGGGCTCTGGATGAAATCGGCCGCGGCTGTTGCCGGGAAGTGATGCGTAGGAAGCCAGTTGCGACATGCCGCGCTTATGCAACCAAGCCGCCGCGACAGGAAGCCTATTTTACCTTTAAGGCATTCACTGGAACGCCAATCTCGCTTTTCCACATAAATGCGTCGCCGCCCACTTTTTTGAAGTCGCCTTCCCACTTTTTGGCGGCCTTCACATCCGCAAACGGGCCAACCAGCAGCCGCGCGGTTTTGCCCCATGGTGATGTCCACGGCTTCTGCGCTTTGAACAGAACAGGGTTGTTCTTCGTCAATTTGCGATAGTCGAAACCAAGCCCGCTGGCTTCGCCAGTTGCGATTTGCACCCAGATGCGCGCCGGATTTGCGGCCTCTAACTTGGCTTTGGCGGCGGCTTTAGGATCAAGTTTGGGGGCTTTGCTTGCGTCTGCGACTGCCTTGGGCGTAACGGGCTTAAGCTTTTTCAAATCGACCGGAACTTCCGAAGGCCGTTGCTCGCTCTCCGGAATTTCGATGGCGCCGACAATGGCATCCAGACTGAAGCCCGCCGAAGCGGTGGAGGCAGGCACAGATGTTGGTGCTGCCATGATTGCGGGTTGCGGGGGCGTTGCGGCCGCCAGCGTCACCGGTTCTTGCGCAGTTGGCGTTGTCACCGCTACCGTTGCGGCGGGCTCAACCTTTGCGACAACAGGATCAGGCCGAGGCGTTGCCTGAACCGTCGCTGTGCCTGTGGCCAAGGTTGCGGGCGGCAATGCGACGCGCACAAGTGGGCGCGCCGTTTCGGGCGTGGGGAGTGCATTGTTGCCAACACTTGTTATCCGAGCCGACTGCGCATCCGCCACAGCCGCGCGGGCGGCGGCAGTCCCCAACCGCGCGGTGTCGGTTTTGGGCAGTTTCAACGCATCAGGAATATTGGCAACCGCCGCCTGAACTTCCGCACGTTCCTGCGCTCTTCGGTCCTGCCCGCTCAGCGGCTTTGCCTCGCTTTTCGCATCGCGCGCTTCTGTCGGCTTTGCCCCAAGCGGAGCGCCTGATGGAATCAGGCGGTTTTGGGCTGGAGCGATGGCGGTTTGCGGCAAGGTTGCAGCGACACGGCGCACCTGTTCGCTGTCACGCCCGACCGATTGGCTGGTTGGGAAATGCCCCAGATGAATGGCGGCGGCCTGCTGCGCGCCGGTTAAATTCGGCATCAAGCGGAAGAACCGCTCCATCTTTTGCGCCGATGGTGCATCCATGAAGCCCTGCGCAACCTTGTTGGATTCACGCACGTCACCACGCGCGGCCAACATAAAAGCCCGGGCGCGCCATGCCGTCGGACTGTTGCGCTGCAAAAGCGGCAGTAGCATTGCGTCGGCCTGTTCCTTTTGCCCCGCAAGCGAAAGAGACACGGCCTGACGGATGATGATGTCATCAGAAGATACCCCGGTTCGGGCCAACTGATAATCCTGCTGCGCACGTCCGAAATTACCCAGCAAATCAAATGCCAGCGCGCGATCCGCGGCAATCGAACGTTGGTCCGCGCCCAACCGGACGGCATCATCAAACAGCCGCAAAGCCTCAAATGGGTTTTCTGTCCGCACCGTTGCGGTTGCCAGACCGGACACAATCCGGCTGTTATTCGGGCGTATCGCATTGGCGCGCGTGAAGAAATTCAGCGCGGCATTGGCATCACCCAACAGCAAAGAGGCATTGCCTGCATCGGCCAAGGCATCTGCGTCGCTTGGGTTGAAAGAAATGCGCCGCATTGCGGCACGCAGTTCCACTGCGCCAGCGGGCTCGACAACATTTGGCACGACCGCCGGAGTTTGCTGATCAAGCGCTTCCAGCGCGCTTTCATCGACAGCCTGTGCATGCACGGCAGGTGACAGCGCGCCTGCCAAAAACACCAGCGCGCTACAGAATCCAAGGCTACGTAATATTGTCACATCCATAATTTTCTATGTAGCTACCGACTGCCGAACACAAAGCGCATTCACACTTTGGTCCGACAAACGGTTGCATAGAAAGGACAAGATGACGGTGCGCTTGCCGCGCGTCTTATGAGTTGTTCTGACGGTCAAGAAAGCTTGGGATGTTTATACCATTGCCGCCTTCATTGCCCTTTTCCTCTTCGTCTTCCGAGCGAGAAAGGCCACGCGACAGATTGGACATACGTTCAAACAATGTGCCGCCTGTTGGAATACGTGGTGCAGCGCGTTCCGGTGGCTCAGTCACATCGACCGGCGCCGCAGACGGATAGCCTTCGGTCACAGGCGTATCGAGCTCAAGCGCGTCGGCATTCGCCCAAGAATCCTTAGGGCTGAAATTATTGTCAACCTGTTCTGCTGCTGCATCTGCTTCAGCTTCGCCTGATTCAGTTACCGCGAAATCGCTACCAAGGACCAAGCTGTCGTCGTCTACTTCGTTTTCTACTTCAACTGGGGCCGTTTCTTCGGCTGTTGATGTGTCAGCTGCATTTTCAAACAATGATGTTGTGGCAGGTGCAGCCTCAACAACAGGTTCAGCCGCAGGACGGCTGAACGAGAATGGGGTTCTTTGCGATACCGTTGTAGGTGTCAAACCTTCGTTATCGATGCCTGTTGCGACAACCGACACGCGGATCTTGCCATTCAGATTTTCATTGAATGCCGAACCCCAGATGATGTTTGCATCGGGGTCAACCAGCTCACGGATATGGTTGGCAGCTTCGTCGACTTCCATCAGGCGCATATCTTCGCCACCGGTAATCGATACGATGACGCCCTTTGCGCCCTGCATCGACACGCCGTCGAGCAACGGGTTGGCAATTGCCTTTTCCGCGGCTTCGAGCGCACGGCCGTCGCCCTCAGCTTCGCCAGTGCCCATCATTGCCTTGCCCATTTCGTGCATGACAGAACGGACGTCGGCAAAATCGAGGTTAATCAGGCCAGGCATAACCATCAGGTCCGTGATACCACGGACGCCCTGCTGCAACACTTCGTCAGCAAGCTGGAACGCTTCTTTGAATGTGGTGTTCGGGTTTGCAACCAGGAACAGATTCTGGTTTGGAATAACGATCAGCGTATCGACATGCTGCTGCAGTTCGATGATACCCGATTCTGCCGACCGCATGCGGCGCGAGCCTTCAAACATGAACGGCTTGGTCACGACACCAACCGTCAAAATGTTCATTTCGCGCGCTACCTTGGCGATAACAGGTGCAGCGCCCGTTCCGGTGCCGCCGCCCATGCCAGCCGCGATAAAGCACATGTGGCAACCGGCAAGCGCAACTTTCACTTGCTCAAGAGTTTCTTCAGCCGCAGCACGGCCAACTTCGGGGCGTGAACCTGCGCCAAGACCCTGCGTGATTTCAGGTCCAAGTTGAATGCGATATTCGGCAGGCGAAGCATTCAATGCCTGTGCGTCGGTGTTGGCAACAACGAAGTCGACGCCCTCCACCTTTGCGCTGATCATGTTGGCCACGGCGTTACCGCCTGCGCCACCAACACCAATAACTGCAATTTTCGGCTTCAACTCGTCAACCACTGGTGGACCGATATTGATGCTCATAAGATTATCCCCCTAGCCTGGCCGGCTTGTTCGAAATTTTCATACATTTGACACAAAAGTGCGCGGCGCACACTTAAAAATTAACCTTTTTGCACAGGTTTCTTTCAGAAATTCTCTCTTACGGCGCGTTTTATACGTTCGATTAATCCTGGCATCGTCCCGCCCATCTGTTCGACACGCAAATCATAACCTGATTTCAGGTCAACACGTTCCGATGCGGCGTAATGAATTAAGCCGACGAGTGTTGAAAATGCAGGTCCGGAATGTGCCTCGGGAATACTGGTCAAGCCAGATGGACGGCCAATGCGGACCGTGCGGCCAAGCGCGCCTTGCATATGTTCCGCTGCGCCTTTCAATTCGGCACCGCCGCCAGTCAACACCACCTGATGCCCAGATGGCCCCGAGAAACCCAAAGTTTTAAGCGCTTGTGCGATTTCGGTGACGATAGCGTCCACCCGTTGACAGACCACGGCATTCAGCTGCGCCTTGGTAATCCGGGGTGCGTTTGACCCTGCTTCAATGCCGTTTTCATCAGGGCCAATGTCCAACACTTCTTGATGATCGCGCGGGCTGGTTAAGGCAGAGCCGTGGAAGCATTTCAGCCGTTCGGCTTGCGCCCTGCGAATACCGAATGCGGATGCGATGTCGTCAGTAATATCAGACGCGCCCTTTTGGATCGTTTCAAGTCCGACGAGCATGCCTCCGATGAAAACCGACACATTGGTAACCGCCGCGCCAAACTCGACAAGGGCCACACCAAGCTCGCGTTCTTCCGAAGTCAGGCACGCAAGGCCAGTGGCCACTGGACCAACGACGAGCGACTCAACATCGAGATGCGCCGCGCGCACCGTCATATCCATGTTCCGAACAGGCGACTGGTCCGCCAGAACGACATGGACATCGACACCAAGGCGGTCGGCATGCAGTCCAACAGGGTTCGCAACACCGCCTACGCCATCAAGCGAATATAATGTTGGCTGAATGTGAAGCGCCATTTTGCCGCCGGTCTGGATGTTCGCACGTCCTGCCTGCAGCAATTCGTCGACATCTTCCTGCGTAATGCGATCACCACCCAGTTCAATTTCAACCGGCGCAAGCAAGCTATCAAGCCCGCCAGAGGACATGCCCACCCAAACGCGGTCAATGTTAAGCCCTGCAATACGCTCGGCCTGCTCAACGGCATGGCGCACGGACAATTCAGCTTGCTCGACATCCGCAATACATCCGCGCGTGACGCCTCTGCTCTCGCGTTGGCCCGTGCCCAGCACCAACAGTTCGCCACTGTCGGTTTGTCCGACGATTAATGCCGAAACTTTCGAAGAGCCAATATCAATGGCCGAAATCAGTTTTTCAACACGTGCAGCTTTCATACTTCTCTTCCGCTTGTTGTCGACGTTATGCCGCCGCTCTCTACCTTAACAGGTTCGGCCTTTGGCGCCTTGCGGAAATATGCACGTTCGGGGTCGCGCAGGTCGAAATGGATCAGGTCGCGACCAAGAAGCCGGTGAATACCATCCATCCGCGCAAAATTGAGCAACGCCTCGGCGGCTGCCTTTTCCCCCTCTGGCAAGGCCAATGTTTCACCGCTCTGGAACTGCAAATCCCAACGGCGATTGCCCACCCATGTGGCGCCAATGACCTGCGCTTTAAGGGCGGAGGCATTGTCGAGGAGCGTGTTGAGCGCAACAGCATGCCGGTTCGCATCAATGCCATTCAATGTCGGCAAATCACCACCTTGGCCCGCCGCAACATTTTGCAGGACAATCCCGTTTGCATCAATCAGCGAATATTTGCCGTTGCGTTGCCAAATCGCCGCTGGCTTGCGTTCGACGATTTCAACCGCAAGCGTATCGGGCAAACGGCGCGCCACGCGAGCGTCTTTGATCCAGCCATATTTCAGCAAGTCTGCGCGGACCTTGTCGATGTCGACCAAAGGCATCGCACGGTCTTTTTCGGCGAGAACAAGTTGATAGACCTTAACCTGGTCGACACGCTCCATACCGGTGACTTCAACGCGCTGCACCTGAAAGCCAGCCTTTGCGGCGAGCGCTGCATATTGCTGATACGCCGCGGTTGTGACGCCGGTATATTGGGCAATGGCAAATACCAGCACTGCAAGTGCGGCCACAAAAACCCATGTGAGTGCGCGCTGCACATCTTCTTCCGAAACCGGCAGGGTCCGCATGATGCGGTCAACCCATGATATTTGCAGCACTTTCTTGCGCGGATTCGGCGAAGCGGCCTTACGCTTTGCAGCAGGTTTTCGTGCAGCAGCGGCCATTATGCCAGCGCCTCTTTCACGATCATATCGACCAGTTGTTCATAGCTGATGCCTACATGCTGCGCCTGTTCGGGCACAAGGCTCAACGGCGTCATTCCCGGCTGCGTGTTGGTTTCGAGCACGAACACACCGTTTTTGCCAAGTTCATCGTCCCAACGGAAATCTGTGCGTGAAGCACCTTTGCATCCCAGCAACCGGTGGGCATCCAATGCGACGTCCAACATATATTGCGCAATATCATCGGGGATTTCAGCCGGACAGATATGCTCGGTCAGGCCGTCCGTATATTTGGCATCAAAATCGTAAAAGCCGCTCTTTGGCTTCAACTCGGTAACGCACAACGCCTTGTCACCCAGAACCGCCACCGTCAGTTCGCGGCCCTTGATAAATGGTTCGGCAAGCAATGTTGCAAATTCCTGCCAAGGCCCCTTGGCATCGCGGGAGATCGGGTTCCCGTAATTGCTGTTTTCCGTTACAATCGCTACGCCAACAGAGCTGCCTTCATTGACGGGCTTCAGCACATAAGGCCGGGGCAATGGGTCGGCGGAGAACAGGGTTTCGCTATCCACCATCGTACCCTTGGGCATCGGAATGCCCGCTGGCACCAGCCGCTGCTTCGTCAATTCCTTGTCGATGGCAATCACCGACGTCACCATGCCGCTGTGGGTATATTTAATATCCATCAAATCGAGCATGCCCTGCACCGAGCCATCTTCACCCGGAACGCCATGCAGCGCGTTAAACACGACATCGGGGCGAAGCGCGGTCAAAACCTGCGCAACATTGCGGTCCATGTCGACACGGCTGACCTTATAGCCCACTTTCTCAAGCGCATCGGCCACGCCATTGCCGCTCATCAACGACACCGGCCGTTCGTTTGACCAGCCACCCATCAATACCGCTACGTGGATTTGCTCACTCATTTTGTTTCACCCACGCGTTGTATTTCCCAATGCAGGTCAATGCCTGACTTCGCCTTTACGCGCTGGCGCACTTCATCGCCCAACGCCTCAATATCGGCGCTTGTCGCATCGCCCGTGTTAATCAAAAAGTTGGTATGCTTTTCCGAAACCTGCGCGCCGCCGATTTGCAATCCGCGGCATCCGGCTTCGTCAACCAACTGCCATGCTTTGTGTCCGTCCGGATTTTTGAATGTCGATCCACCCGTTTTGGAACGCAACGGCTGCGATGCTTCGCGCGCGGCGCTTATCCGGTCCATCTCGGCCTGAATGGCGTCTGCTGCGCCCGGCACACCCCGAAAGCGCGCACCGACCACAATTGCGCCATCGGGAAGCTCGGAATGGCGATAGCTATAATGCAGCTCTTCAACCGACAAAGTCGCAAGCGCACCACCGCGCATCACGACATCGCAATCGATCAATATGTCCTTCACTTCGCCGCCATAGGCGCCGCCGTTCATGCGGACAAAGCCGCCGACTGTGCCGGGAATGGACCGCAGGAACTCAAGCCCCGAAATTCCATTGTCGCGTGCGGTTGACGACACCAATATCCCCGAGGCCCCTGCCCCGCAATTTAGCGTGACTGCGTCAACGGGTGCAACTTTGGCAAAGGCTTTGCCAAGACGAACAACAACGCCTTTTACGCCGCCGTCCCGCACAATCAGGTTGGATCCAAGGCCGAGCGCCATGACGGGCACGGTTGGATCAAGCTGACGCAGAAATTCTTGCAGGTCGTTGATGTCTTTGGGTTCGAAAAGATATTCCGCGCTGCCGCCCGATTTAAACCACACCAACGGCGCAAGCGGCGCCCCGGGCGTCAACTTGCCTTCAACCTTTGGAAGGATGTTTACGCTCATGCACGGGCTGCCTTAATGGCGTCCGCAAGTCCCGCTGCCCATTTGGTAATATCGCCCGCGCCAAGGCAGACAACCATGTCATTTTCCTGCACCGTTGCCGCAAGCTTATCGGCAAGCTCTTGTGCGTCCCGGATGGTCGCAGCCGAACGGTGACCGCGCGCTTTGATGCCGTTTACAAGCGCTTCGGAATCGACGCCTTCAATGGGCGCTTCGCCTGCGGCGTAGACAGGTGAGATGAACACCATGTCGGCATCGTTAAACGCCTGCTGGAAATCATCCATATGGTCGCGCAGACGGGTGAAACGATGTGGCTGTGCCACGGCAATCACACGACCCTGCGCGCCTTCGCGTGCGGCAGAAAGGACCGCGCGGATTTCGACCGGGTGATGGCCATAATCGTCGATAATGGTCACACCATCGACTTCGCCGACCTTTGTAAAGCGTCGTTTGACACCACCGAATTTGTCAAAGCCATGCGCGACAGCTTCATCGCTCATGCCCATTTCAAGGCCGACCGCGATAGCAGACAAAGCATTCTGCACATTATGCCGTCCGGGCATTGGCAAAACGACGCCTTCTATCGTGCGTTGCGATCCGTCGCGCGCGCGGACAACGACATCGAAGCGATTGCCACCGGGGAACGGCGTAACATTTTCGCCGCGAATGTCGGCCTGCGCCGAGAAACCATATGTGATAATCCGGCGATCGCGGATCTTGGGCAAAATGGCCTGCACCTCTGGATGGTCGAGGCACATGATTGCCGCGCCATAGAAAGGCACGTTCTCGACAAATTCGACAAAGGCCCGTTTGATGGCATCGAAATCGCCATAATGGTCGAGATGCTCTGGATCGATGTTGGTGACAACCGCCAGCGTACCGTCAAGGCGCAGGAAGCTGCCGTCGCTTTCGTCGGCCTCAACAACCATCCAGTCACTCGCACCCAGACGCGCGTTGGAACCATAGCTGTTG
>CALDKP010000329.1 GCA_937898535.1 uncultured Sphingomonadales bacterium
GGCTGCCGCGATGGGTGCGTTGGCTTATACCGTTTTAACGGGCGCGGAAGTGCCGACGATACGATCCTGTGTTGCTGCGCTTCTGGTGCTTGTCGCACTGGCGTTGGGCAGGGACGCGCTTACCCTGCGTCTGGTTGCATTTGGCGCATTGATTGTGTTGCTATTCTGGCCTGAGGCATTGGCCGGACCAAGTTTTCAACTCAGCTTCGCCGCCGTTGCCACGATTGTTATCCTTCACGAACTGCCGTTGGTGAAGCGTTTTACCGAACGGCGGGACGAGCCGACATTGTATCGATTTGCCCGCGGCGTAGCTTCGCTGGTGCTCACCGGGCTCGCCATCGAAATAATCTTGGCCCCGATCGCGTTGTTTCATTTTCATAAGACAGGACTTTACGGCGCCTTTGCTAATGTCGTCGCGATACCCATGACAACCTTCGTGATTATGCCTTTGGAGGCGTTGGCACTTGCGCTCGATTTGGTCGGTCTTGGTCTGCCGTTCTGGTGGCTGGCTGGACAAGGGATTTCGGCGATACTGGCGTTGGCACATTTTGTCAGCGCTTTACCCGGCGCGGTTTCGATGATGCCTGAAATGCCCATCTGGTCTTATGCGGCATTCTGGGCGGGGGCATTGCTTTTTGGTTTGCTGCAAACGCACATCCGCTATGTCGGTATCCCGATTTTCCTTATCGGTATTGGCGGAATGATATTGGCGCCACGGCCTGATATATTGGTCACAGGTGATGGAAAACATCTGGCTCTCGTCACAGCTGACGGTAAATTATCGCTCTTGCGCGGAAAGGCCGGCGACTTTGTTCGGGATATGATCTCCGAAAAAGCGGGAAGCAATGCGGTTGCCACACCGATAGAAGAATGGCCGGGCGCGAAATGTACATCCGACAACTGCATTATAACCATTGCCGCGCCAAACCGGACCTGGACCATATTGGCAACGCGAACTGCCTATCAAGTCCCAGCCATGGAGATGGCCGCAGTCTGCAGGCGGGTGGACATCGTCATCAGCGACCGATGGCTACCGCAAAGCTGCCAGCCCAAATGGATTAAAGCAGACCGCGCACTGCTGGAACAGACCGGCGGACTTGCGATGTATTTGGCCGAACAGCGCGTGATAACCGCCAACGAGGATCGCGCCCATATGCCATGGGTGCAAGCGGCCAAATCTGCGCAACAAAGCGCAGAT
>CALDKP010000330.1 GCA_937898535.1 uncultured Sphingomonadales bacterium
CGATCTAATTCCGCCATGACATTGCGCGACATTGCACTGTCCGCTGCCCGCGCAATCAGCGCCATCGCCAGTGCGTCACGTTTTACATATGCCGCACCGCCCGCAACGACCAGTCCGCCAAGGACCGCCAAAAGCCATTTCTTCCGCATGATATCTTCTCCCGTTTGACCCTATGCTTACGCGGCTTCACTATGGTTCGCATATAGGAAAATTATGATGGCGTCGCCGCGCCGCCCAATCGCCACACATAAAGCTGTGCATTACCTTGGCAGAAGCCTTCCCCTCGTAAAAGGGCTGCGCTAGGGCCGCATGGTGACACGCGAAAATATCAAATGCGATTTGGCCATTGTCGGCGGCGGGCTTGCGGGCGGGCTCATCGCGCTTGCCCTTGCGAAAATGCGGCCCGAATTGAAAATCGTCCTGATTGAACAAGGCGACAGCTTTGGCGGCAACCATATTTGGAGCTTTTTTGCGAGCGACATATTGCCTGAGCATCGTTGGCTCACTGCGCCATTGGTGACTTATGGCTGGTCGGGTTATGACGTCAAATTCCCGGGGCACAGCCGCGCGCTCGACAATATTTATTACACGATTGAATCCGAACGGCTCGACTGGGTGCTGCGCAAGAACCTGCCTGCATCGTCATTGATGCTTGGCCGTGAAGTGAAGGCGGTCTCGCCTCGGCTTGTCGTTCTCGACGGCGCGCAGCGTATTAACGCCGGCGGCGTGATTGACGCGCGGGGCGCGGGTGACCTGAACCATCTCGATTGCGGCTGGCAGAAATTTACCGGCCAGCTGATGCAATTGTCAGAGCCGCACAATCTTACAAAACCCATCGTCATGGACGCGACAGTCGACCAGCATGATGGTTATCGCTTTGTCTATGTCCTGCCCTTTGGAATGGACAAGCTGTTTGTCGAAGACACCTATTACAGCGACAAGCCCGATTTGGACCCGCGCATCCTGCGTCAACGGATTGCGGCTTATGCGGATGAAAAAGGCTGGAAAGTCGAGCGCGTCTTGCGGGAAGAAAGTGGCGTCTTGCCGGTCGTGATGGGCGGCGATCTGGAGAGCTATTGGGCAAGTGGCAGTGGCCGCACGGCAAAGGCCGGCGCGCGCGGTGCATTTTTTCAGTCGGTGACCAGCTATTCACTGCCCGATGCCGTGCGCAACGCGATCTTCATTGCGGAGCAGCCCGATCTTGACGGCGACAAGCTCAATCTCGTTCTGCGCCAGCGTGCACAGGAGCATTGGGACAAGGGCAGATTTTTCCGGATACTCAACCGGATGCTGTTCCGCGGCGCCGAAGGCCGCGACCGATACAAAATATTAGAACGTTTCTACAGGCTAAAGCCCGGATTGATTGAACGCTTTTATGCTGGGAACAGCACCAATAGTGATAAGGCGCGCATCCTGATTGGCAAGCCGCCCATTCCCATAGGGAAAGCCATCACCGCGATCCGGAGCAAGAAGAAATGACGAAGACAGCAGCGATTATTGGTGCCGGATTTGGCGGACTTGCGCTTGCAATGCGGCTGCAATCTGCAGGCATCTCCACAACGATTATCGAAGCGCGCGATAAGCCCGGTGGCCGCGGCTATTATTGGGAAAAGGATGGCTTCACCTTTGACGGTGGCCCAACGGTCATCACCGACCCGCCATGTCTGGAAGAATTATGGTCGCTGTCCGGCCATAAAATGTCGGACGACGTTGAATTGATGCCCGTGTTCCCTTTCTACCGGTTGAACTGGCCCGATGGCACGAACTTCGATTATTCGAACGACGCACCCGGCCTGAAAGCGGAAATCGAAAAGCTGAACCCCGACGATATTGAGGGCTATCGCAAGTTCCTCGAATATTCGAAGGGTGTGTTCAAAGAGGGCTATCAAAAGCTCGGTTCAGTCGCGTTCCTCGACTTCGCATCGATGATAAAGGCCGCGCCAGCGCTGATGAAATATCAGGCGTGGCGCTCGGTTTATTCGATCGTTTCGTCGTACGTGAAAGACGAAAAGCTGCGCGAAGCTTTGTCATTCCACACATTGCTCGTGGGCGGAAACCCGATGAGCACCAGCGCGATCTACGCGCTTATCCACACCATCGAAAAAGAGGGCGGCGTCTGGTTTGCCAAGGGCGGCACCAACCGGCTTGTCGCGGCAATGGTGACGCATTTTGAGCGGCTCGGTGGGACGATCCGTCTCGGCGATCCCGTAGAAGAAATCGAAACACGCGGTGACAAGGTCATTGGCGTGCGCACGAAATCAGGCTGGCGTATGGACTGCGACATGGCGGCGTCCAATGGCGACCTGATGCACACGTACAAGGATTTGTTGACCAGCAACAAACGCGGCGAGCGCGCCACCAAATCGCTGCGGCGCAAAAGCTGGTCACCATCGCTTTTCGTTCTGCACCTTGGCATCAAGGGCACATGGCCGGGCATTCCGCACCATATGATCCTGTTTGGCCCGCGCTACAAAGGCCTGCTGGACGACATTTATAAAAACGGCGTCCTGCCACAGGATTTCTCGCTGTATCTGCACCATCCAACCGTCACTGACCCAAGCCTTGCGCCCGAAGGATGCTCGACATTTTATGTCCTCGCGCCTGTCGCGCATATGGGCAAAGCGCCGCTCGATTGGGATGGCGATGTTGGTGAAGCGTTGAAGGAACGGATTTTGGATGAGCTAGAGCGCCGTCTGATCCCCGACATCCGCAGCCGAATTATGACGCATTTCCATTACACACCGGCCGATTTTGGCCGCGACCTTTCGGCGCATTTGGGCAGCGCGTTCAGCCTTGAACCCGTTTTGTGGCAATCGGCCTATATGCGTGCGCACAACCGCGATGATGCGATACCAAATCTTTATTTCGTTGGCGCAGGCACGCACCCGGGCGCTGGAATCCCGGGCGTTGTCGGCAGCGCAAAGGCAACCGCCGCATTGATGCTGGAGGACGCAAATAGGTGAAACGGCTCGCTGTCTATTGCGGTTCGGCAACGCCCGATAACCCCATTTATATCGAAGCGGCGCGCAGCGTCGGTAAGATGCTGGCGGAACGCGGCATTGGCGTTGTCTATGGCGGCGGCCGATTGGGGCTGATGGGCGCCGTTGCCGACAGCGCGCTTGCGGCAGGCGGCGAAGTGATTGGTATCATCCCCGAAGCATTGGTCGGCGCTGAAGTCGCGCACAAGGGCTGCACCGAACTGCATGTCGTTTCGGGCATGCACGAACGCAAAGCGCGGTTTACCGAATTGTCCGATGGCTTCATCACCATTCCGGGCGGTGTCGGGACGATGGACGAATTGTGGGAAGCCAGATCGGAAGAGCGTCG
>CALDKP010000331.1 GCA_937898535.1 uncultured Sphingomonadales bacterium
AGACGGCCCTGCGATCCGGCGCGCTCGTCTTCCAGCAGCCAGATTGCGCCGTCTGGACCCTGTTCGACTTCACGAATGCGGGCGTCCATATTCCATTGGTCGGCTTTGGTTGCGTTCTCGCCATCCAGTTTTACGCGAACCAACGCTTTTGCGCCAAGGCCGCCTATAAATGCGCTGCCCTTCCAATCCTTGAACATATTACCCGAATAAATCATCAGGCCGCCGGGCGAAATCGCCGGGTTCCAGAATAGCTTCGGGGCTTCGAAACCATCACCTGCCGCGTGGTCCGGGATGTCGCGGCCGTCATAATGATTGCCGTTGGACACTTTAGGATAGCCATAATTGGCTGCCTTTTTGACAAGGTTTAGCTCGTCGCCACCCGCAGGTCCCATTTCCTGGTTCCACAAACGTCCCTGCGCATCAATGGCTATGCCGAGTGGATTGCGGTGTCCATAAGACCAGATTTGCGATTTCACGCGGCCTTGATCGTAAAACGGATTGTCCGATGGCACCATACCGCCATCCGTCAGGCGGACGATTTTGCCGAGATTTTGGTCGAGATCTTGGGCGGGGTCGAATTTCTGGCGGTCACCGCTGCTGATGTACAGCATGCCGTCAGGTCCAAATGCCAAACGGTGTCCAAAGTGGCCTTGGCCCGAAACTTTTGGTTCCTGACGCCAGATGACTTGAATGTCGGATAATGTCGGGGTGTCACCTGAAAGATCGAGCTTGCCGCGCGCGACAGCCGCGCCAAACCCGCCTTCGCCTGCTTCAGCAAAGCTGATATAAACGAACTTGTTATGCGCAAAGTCGGGATGGAGAATGACATCACCAAGGCCGCCTTGTCCGCCATAGGCGACTTCGGGCACGCCCGTGACGTCGACAGCTGCGCTGTCCTTTTTCCAAAGCTTCAGCTTGCCCTTCTTCTCCGTGACCAGCGCATATGGGGTGCCGGGAACGAACGTCATCGCCCAAGGCTCTTCAAAGTCCGCCATCACCGTGACATCGAACGGTTGCGTTGCGTTATCGGTGGGCGCTGCATCACTTACGGATGGCTGGCAGGCCGCTGCCAAAAAAGACGCGCCTATTAGGAATGATAATTTCGACATGTATAAAAGCTCCTCAAATATCCGCTTAACGCAGTTGGGTACTGACCGGTGGTTATGCAAGAGGCTTGCATATAAGAGAGTTCGGCGCTATACGGCTGTCATCCTTACATTGTGAGAACTTGGAAGGGCTAGCGCCACTAGGGGCTGGCAGCCAGAAGCTTTGCATGTCGTATAAGAAAGACTGAATTTGCCTGACCTCAAGACACTGACCGCGTTGATCGCACCCGAAGCAGAAGCGCTCGGCTTTGCGCTGGTGCGTGTCGCGTGGTTTGAAACCGGCGGGCAGGGCAGCGACGAACCAACCTTGCAGGTGATGGCCGAGCGCCCCGATACGCGGCAGCTTGGCATCGATGACTGTGCGGCGTTGTCGCATCGTATATCCGACAAATTTGACGAGCTTGACCCAATTGTCGAAGCGTACAGACTTGAAGTGAGCTCGCCCGGCATTGACCGGCCACTCACTCGCTTGGCCGATTTTACCGATTGGGCAGGCAATGAGGTTAAGGTTGAGCTGGCCGAGCCAATGGATGGCCGCAAGAATATCCGTGGCGATATTGTTGGCGTTGACGGTGACAACATTCATGTCGATGACCGCAAATCCGGACGACTGACATTCGCCTTTTCCAATATGGGCAGCGCCAAGCTGCTCTTGACAGACCGCCTTATTGCGTCGACTGCCCCCATCAACAGCGATGGGGCCGACGAAGTTGAGGCAGACCCCATTCACGACGAAGCACAGGAAGACTAAGAACATGGCTAACACGATTGCCGCGAACAAGGCTGAATTGCTTGCAATTGCCAATGCGGTTGCTGCCGAAAAGATGATCGACAAGGCTATTGTCATTGAGGCGTTGGAAGAAGCCATTCAGCGCGCTGCCCGTGCACGTTACGGCGCAGAAAATGACATTCGCGCAAAACTTGATACGCAGACCGGCGATCTTCGCCTGTGGCGCGTTGTGGAAGTTGTTGAAGACGTCGAAGATTACTTCAAACAAGTTGACCTGAAGCAAGCAGACAAGTTGCAAAAGGGCGCCGTTGTTGGCGACTTTATTGTTGACCCGCTGCCAGCTGTTGATCTCGGCCGTATCGATGCGCAGTCCGCAAAGCAGGTTATCTTCCAAAAGGTGCGCGATGCAGAGCGCGAGCGCCAGTTTGAAGAGTTTAAGGACCGCACCGGTGAAATCATCACTGGCGTCGTAAAGTCGGTTGAGTTCGGCCATGTCGTTGTTGACCTTGGCCGTGCTGAAGGCGTTATCCGCCGTGACCAGCAAATCCCGCGCGAAGTTGTCCGTGGTGGCGACCAGATCGGAAGAGCACACGTCTGAACTC
>CALDKP010000332.1 GCA_937898535.1 uncultured Sphingomonadales bacterium
ATCCTTTTTTAAGATAAGTGCGCTAACAAAATCTTAACAACGTCACATTAAACCCCTTAGCCTAGCCTAAGTCCAATCTGCCGTCGACAACAAACACACATTTTTATACTGAGCGTAGTTAGGTTTTGTGCATAAATTTATGAGACGCTTTACGATTTTTATGCACAAAACTAACAAAGTCGAAGTAACATTACTTAGTACAAAAGAAAATGCAAAGTTTTTTACAACATTTAGACGAAGAACAAATTCGTCGCCTGCGCCCGCAAATTCGCTGAGGTCACGCTTGCGGGCCGATCGCAAACGCGCACGTGGGTCATCGGTGGACGCCGTCGTGGCTGGTTCGACGCCTGCAGCGATTTTCTTGGCGCGACGTTCGGCGGCGACAATGGCTTTCAAGCCGCCGTCAAATCCAGCGAGAATAGTGGCGAACGTTCCCATCGGAACAGCATTGCGTTGCGCATATTGAAGCGCGGTGGCAAATTCGGTTAAGCGGGTCTTGTCATAGCCTGCGCCAAAAACCAGCTTAACGATGGGCGTAAATGGCGCGCGTTCCTGCACTTTCAGGCCGGCATCATGAAGCAAGTCTGCATAATCGGCAGGGTGATTGGCGGCAATCAAGGCAAAGTCGTACGCCTGTCCAATCGCCTGATACAAGGCATCGCGCGTCCGAAGATCTGCATCGCGGGCCTGTTCTGCACATTGCCGTGCGGCATCCAGCCAGTCGGCAAGGCTTGCATTTTCATCGGGCGCGATCGTCTGCAGTAGATAGGGTTCATCGCTGTGATCGTTATCTAGTGGAGCTGCGTCATCAAGCTGCCCCGCCATCGGGCCGTCGGGCCATATAGGGACATGTTCCTGCCGCGGCGGCAATGCTGCGAGCGCGTGTTCGACTTCGGTCTGCAACGGTCCGCTAATGTCTGCAGGCGCGGCTTCTTTCCAGTTGATAACGCCGTAAATGAAATCAATCGTGTCGTCGTCGGACGAATAGGGCAGCAAAATCCCACGGTACATGATGACATTGTCGCGGTCGTTCACGAACTCGGCTTCAAAGCCAATGGGCGCGTGGTTCGCAATGATTTGAAGATAATGGTCGGTAATGCGCGACAGGAGCGAACGGCGGGGAACTTCATCCAGATAGGCGATGTCCGCGCTTAAGCCGCATTCGGCGCGCAATTTATCGCCAAGATAGTCAATGGACGGATTTTCTATGCCCGAGGTAAAATCGAGGAGAACGCTGTAGTCGCGGAAATCTTCGACGGCCGATGGATCGAGTTCTTCGATGCTTGGATAATTTTTGTCGTGCAGCTGCGACGTCCAAAAATTATATGCGCGGACCTGCATCCGGCGTTCGTCGCCAGATATTAATGGCGGCGGCTCGATTGCTGCATCTTCGTCCTCATAAAGGGTATAAGCGGGCACATCAGCATCAAGGTCTGATCCAAACGGTTCAAATCCGTGCAAATTATCCATCTTTTGGTCCTGTCGATGTAGTTCGCCACATGGGCGGCTGTACATTGCAGTCAGATGGTTAAGATGTTGTGAACTGGGACGAAGCGCTGTTGCCCGCCCTCACGGCGAACCGATGCCTGCCATTCGCAAATTTGGACTATTGAAGGACACGCGCAAGGGCGTTGGACCAACCTGAAAGCCGCGCGTCGCGTGCCTGCTTTTCCATATTGGGTATAAAGCGCTGCACGCCGCCGCGCATGACAGTGGCATCTTCAAGCGACTTATAAATTCCGCATCCAACGGCGGCGAGCATTGCGGCGCCAAGTGCTGTCGTTTCGACAAAGGCCGGACGTTCGACATCTATCGCGAGCATGTCGGCGAGGTCTTGTGCCATCCAGTCATTGGCAACCATCCCGCCATCAATGCGCAATTCCGCCCAATCGGCACCGTCCGCAGCAAATGCTGTTTTCAGGTCATGGGTCTGGTGGGCCATCGCCTCCAGCGCGGCGCGGGCGACGTGCGCCTTGGTCGCCGAGAAACTCAGACCGCTGATGCTAGCCCGCGCATCGGGACGCCAGTGTGGCGCGCCAAGGCCGGACAATGCGGGTACAAGATATACGCCGCCATTGTCGGGAACGCTGCGCGCCAATGTTTCGGTGTCTGCAGCGTGCGCAATAAGCCCCAGATCATCGCGCAGCCATTGGACGAGGCTGCCCGCGACAAATACCGATCCTTCCAGCGCATAATGCCGCTCGCCACCCAATTGATATAATATGGTCGATAGCAGGCGGTTGCGTGACTGGCGTAATGTTGTGCCTGTTTGCGTCAGCACAAACGCGCCCGTGCCAAATGTTGCCTTGGTCTGGCCAACCGCAAAGCAGCCTTGGCCGATGGTGGCCGCTTGCTGGTCCCCCGCCATACCCGCAATGCGGATTGGCCCGCCAAAATGTTCGGGCAATGTCGTGCCAAGATCGCCTGCACAATCGGTTATTTCGGGCAATATGTCGCGCGGTACGCCGAACAGGTCGGTAAGTCCGTCGTCCCATCCGCCGCTACCAATTGCCATTAATGCTGTGCGTGATGCATTGGTTGCATCGGTGATATGGCTGCCGCCCGTTAGGCGAAACACAAGATAGCTTTCCACCGTGCCAACCGCGAGATGCGCGCCGGCATCCTTTAGCTGCGGCCAGTTTTCCAAGGCCCAGCCGATTTTGGAGCCAGAGAAATAGGGATCGAGCAACAAGCCGGTTTTGGCCTGAACAACGGGTTCTTCGCCTTGTTCCTTCAACGCTGTGCAAATGTCTGCGGTGCGGCGGTCCTGCCACACAATCGCAGGGGCAAGCGGCTTGCCCGTGCGCTTGTCCCAAAACACAATGGTCTCACGTTGGTTAGTGATGCCAATGCTCGCAATGCGGCCCGCACCGCCTGCCTTCGCAACCATGGTCTGCGCGCATTCGAGCGTTAGCTTCCAGATTTCTTCGGCATCATGCTCCACCAGGCCAGGTGCCGGATAATGCTGGGTCAATGGGCGCTGGCAGCTATCCACGGCAGTGCCGTCGGCGGTAAACAGAACGGCGCGGGTTGATGTCGTGCCTTCGTCGATAACAATGATATATTCGCTCATGCCTCAATCGCCGAAAGCCGGCGTCCTTCCTTGCTCCAGATAAAAACGGCTCGATTGCCAAAGATGATGCGGTTCACCGCCAATGCGGTCAACACACAGGTCACAAGGACAATCGCCATTACGTCAATATAATGCAGCCAGCCGATTCCCATATGCTGGTAAAATGTTTCGCCGGCATAAAGCGTGTCGGGCACGTACAAAATGAAATTGTGGAACGCATAAAGCGCAACGCCCCAAACCAGTCCGGCAATCGCTGCCCGTGCATCCATATTCCGGAACAGCAGCCCGGTAATGAAAGCCGACAGGATCGGCATCGACGACAGGCCGTTGAGCTGCTGCAACAGGTTGATGATGCTTTTTGCATTTTCATAGACTGGAACGAGCAGGACCGACGTGACGGTCAGGATGATCGACACAATCGCCGCAAGCCGCCAGTGGTTGGCAACTGGGCGGATAAATTTGTCGTGAAAATCGACCGCGTATAATGCCACGGAACTGTTCAATATGGCACTGGTGTGCGCGATAACTGCGGCCATCATCATGGCGGCAAACGCGCCGGACATCCATCCGGGCAATACATGCGCCACAAGCTTTCCATACGCCGCATCGCCCAAGTTACCGAACAACTTATAGGCGACGACGCCCGGAATGACGACGATGGCGGGGATGATAAGGATACGGACAATGGCGGCGGCGAGCACGCCCTTTTGCGCTTCCTTGACGGTCGGCGCGGTCATCGCCTTTTGGGTGATATTCTGGTTGGTTGACCAATAGAATATTTGGATAAAAATCATGCCCGTGAACAATGTGTGGAACGGAATGGGGGAATTGATGCTGCCAATCATCGATGTGCGTTCGGCCGGCACAGTGGACAGGTCAAAGCCGACCGCGGCCAGTGCCAATATCACCACCAAAAACGCAATCGCCAGCACGCCGATGCCCGAATACGTGTCCATAACCGCCACTGCGCGTAAGCCGCCGGTGATGGTGTACATGGCCGCGATAATCGCCATCGGTGCGGCAAACCAGATCAGCGACCAATCGACGCCGAACATCGATTTCAAAAACAGACTGCCCGAATAGAGCGCAGCGGGAAGGTAGATCAGGATATTGCCCAGCAGAAACAGCGCCGAAATCACGGTACGTATGCTGCCGCCCTTGTACCGGCGTTCCAGCAACTCTGTCACTGTGGTGCAATTGTTGCGGTAATAAATCGGTACAAAAACATAGGCCAAGATCAACAGGCCAACGAAACCCGAAATCTCCCACCATGCGAGCAGCAGCATCTGGTTGCCGTTCATGCCGACCAGTTGTTCGGTCGAAAGGTTGGTCAGCGTAATCGAGCCTGCGACAAACAGCCAGGTTAGCCCGCCGCCTGCAAGGAACACCTCTTTGGTGGAACCAGCACCCTGCGCGCGCTGGGCACCCTTTCCATGCACTTTCCAGTACGTCAGGATGGCGATGAGCATGGTGAGCGAAACAAATATGCCGATTTGCGCTGCGCTATTGGTTGTCTCGAACATCCGCCCCCCGATGATTTTCGTTGCAAAGCTGTGCTTTTGCTTTTTTTGATAATATGCCGGTTAAACGGCTACATACAAAACACAAAGTAACAAATGGGTCGCGACGGCCAACGGAATTTCTGGAGAGCATGAGTTGGACCATTTGCGATTTGATGCCCCGGACGCGAGTTTGATATTGGCCTGCGCCAAGGGCGCGCCGCCGTCGGTCATCTATTGGGGCGCGGCATTGCCCAAAAATGTCGATGCGGCACAGATAGAAAGCCTGTTTTTTCGGCAGGCTATGCACGGCGTCGCAGATGTTGCCCTGCCGCTGTCCTTGGCAATGGAGCCCGGTCTTGGCCACCCCATGATGCAGGGCTTTGCTGCGCATCGCGGGGGCAAGGATTGGTGCAGTCTTTTCGACGTCGGCAAAGTCGAAAGCCGACCGCATGGCGCGAAGATCATATGCCGTGATGAACGCACGCGGCTTGGCCTCGCATATGACATTGATTTCGATCCCGCCACCGGTGTTCTGCGTATCCGCACGGATTTGACCAATTACGGCGCGGCTGCGCTCGATGTGACCGAAGTGATGACGGCCTGCCTGCCTGTGCCTGCGCACATGACCGAGATTGTCGGATTTACCGGCCGCTGGACTCAGGAATTTACCCAAGATCGGGTGACGCGCAGCGCGGGAACATATCTTCGGGAAAACCGCAGCGGCCGTACCTCGCATTTTAGTTATCCGGCAATGCTGCTGGCGACGCCCAGCACGAACGAAAGTGCGGGTGAGGCATATGGCTTTCATCTGGCATGGAGCGGGAACCATCGCCTGCGTGTGGACACGCTGACCGATGGACGCGTGTTGACCGGCCTTGGTGCGCTGTTGCTGCCCGGCGAGGTTCGGCTGGCACCGGGTGAAACCTATGCGAGCCCCGAGATTGTTGCGGCGTATAGCGCCGATGGGTTGAGCGCGCTGAGCCGCAAATTCCACGAACATGTGCGCACAAAATTGCTGCGGCCATCGATGCGCGCCAAGCGGCGGCCTGTGCATTATAACACTTGGGAAGCGGTGTATTTCGACCATGATGTCGCAAAGCTGAAAGACTTGGCAACCCGCGCTGCGGACATTGGCGTTGAACGCTTTGTTCTGGATGATGGATGGTTCGGGGGCAGGCGACATGACCGCGCCGGGCTGGGTGATTGGACTGTGTCCGCAGATGTTTACCCCGACGGCCTAAAGCCATTGGTGGATCATGTTACGTCGCTGGGCATGGAATTCGGACTTTGGTTTGAACCCGAAATGGTCAACCCCGACAGCGACCTGTACCGCGCGCATCCCGTTTGGGTGCTCGGCGTGGAGGGCGTAGATCACGTGCCGTTCCGGTCGCAACTCGCGCTGGACATCAGCCGGACCGAGGTTGCGGACTATATATTCGACGCCATCGATGCGGTGCTGCGCGATCACGATATAAGCTACATCAAATGGGATATGAACCGCGACCTAAGCCATCCGGGCGGTGCATCCGGCACCGCTAAGGCATTCGCACAGGTAACCGCACTTTACGCGCTGCTTGACCGCGTGCGCGCCGCGCATCCCGATGTCGAAATTGAAAGCTGTTCATCGGGTGGCGCACGCGCCGATATGGGTGTGCTGGCGCATAGTGACCGCGTCTGGACCTCCGACAGCAATGACGCACTTGACCGGCAATATATCCAACGCGGCGCAAGCTTTTTCCTGCCGCCCGAAGTGATGGGCTGTCATGTCGGGCCTGCGCGATGCCATGTGAGTGGACGCAGGCTGTCGATGGACATGCGCGCCGCGACCGCATTGATGGGGCATATGGGGCTTGAACTCAACCTGTTGACCGAACGGCAGGGCGACCTGGACACGCTTAAGTCGGCCATCGCCTTGCATAAGCGTCACCGTGCATTGCTCCATGATGGCAACTTGGTCCGGCTGGATACGGCACCGCAGATAATGGCAAGCGGCGTGGTCGCGCGTGACCGTTCTGAAGCGCTATATTCGGTCGCTTCTGTCTTGAGCGATCCGCAGGTTTTGCCTGAACGCTTGCGGTTTGCGGGTTTGGATCCGGACCGAAATTATCTGGTCAAGCTGATCTGGCCGACAGTCTGGCAAGCCATTAAGGGGCCATCGGCAATCGAGAAAATTGGACTAAATCAGGACGGCGCGACGTTGAGCGGGGCCGCGCTGACACAAGGCGGGCTGCAACTACCCCACGCGCATCCCGAAACCTGTTTGCTGTTTTACGTTGAGGCCAACTGAAACGCGCCGATGGTTTCGCGGGCGTGCGTTAGGTCCGCGACGAAGTTGCTGCGTTCGCGTGCCGCTGCTTCTGCATCGGGCAGACGCAGCAAATAACTCGGGTGGATGGTGACCAAAACGGGCACGCCTTCCATGCTCTCCAACATTTTCCCCCTGCTTGCGCTAATGGCCACATTCTTGCCTGTAAGGCTGCGCGCGGCCGTCGCACCGAGCGCAACGATCAGGTCCGGCTGGACCATCTCAATTTCGCGCTTTAGCCACCAGCGGCAATGGTTGATCTCTCCCACGTTCGGGCGATCATGAATGCGGCGTTTGCCCTCTTGCTTGAATTTGAAATGTTTGACCGCATTCGTGACATAGGCTTGCGCACGATCAATTTCGGCCTCGCCCAGCGCGGCGTTAAATATCTGTCCTGCGGGGCCAACAAAGGGCTGCCCTTGCATATCTTCCTGATCGCCTGGCTGCTCGCCAACAAACATCAGCTTTGCGCGCTCAGGCCCTTCGCCGAAAACGATCTGGGTGGCTGGATCAAATAAGGGGCAGCGACGACACCGCGCAGCCTCGGCCCGCAATGACTGCAATGTGTAGGCAACGGGGATGGCAGTCTCTTTTTCGATCATCGCTAGTTCGCGATTTCGGGCGGACTGGATAAGTTCTGACACCACAGCAGTCTCGGGCATATTGTGCCAATATTTCTTGGGCATTTCTTTCAACATCGCCTTCACTTTTAGGCGGGCAGGGTTGAAGATCGACCCGTAATAGGTTTTCCATTGTTCCTCGATGGCATCTTCGGATGGCGCATCTTCCTTTTGCGCTGCCGGGCCTTCTAACAATTTGTCCTTGTTCCAATGAATGGACAGCTGCGGCGTTAAAATGGACCAGCGCATGCCCGCAAAACGCCGGACAAAGAAGGACGCGTTGGTTCGGACGATGTGGTGGTCCGGTTCGAACCATGCAACGAAATGTTCGTCACCATCTTGCTCGATCCTGCGAAAGCGCACGAAGGCGCGCATCTTGTGGATGTCGCGCCGCACGGTTTTGGCCATGACATCAAGTTTGCGCAGCAAGGGATCGGCGCGGTCGCCCATGTGGCGCTGACCCGCCTTCAGATCGATCAGCAGCTGATACAGCAAGCCAAAACGTTCGGGGTCGGAATGACAAATGACTGAACGCGACAATTCGGCAAAACCCTTTGGAACACCGATGGGCGCTGCCGCAATATTACTTTCCGGACTGGCAAACAGGTCCGTGCGTTGTTCGCCGACTTGCCAGACAATGTCCGCTGGACGCGCGCCGAGACGTAACAGGCCGCGGCATTGTTCCCGCCAGCCGTCGAAATCATCGTCATGTCCCAGCCGCGCGGTAATCACGCAAACAACTCGAGCTGGTGCACCTTGGGCGCAACCGATGCGCGCAGATGCTCCATGTCGGTCAATGCGCCCGGGCTCCAGCCTTCAGCCGTAATGAATGGCCGGATTTTCGCGATTGAAACGGTAAGCCTGCCGACATCCTCAAGCCGCAACCGCCGCCAGCGCCGTGCCTTTAATATGGCATCGACGGCCTTTGTCCCAAGCCCGGGAACCCGCCACAGCATGGCCTTTGGCGCACTGTTCACATCCAGCGGAAAGTGCGCGCGATGCTTTAGCGCCCATGCGAGTTTCGGATCAATGTCGAGCGGCAGCATGCCATCGGCATCAGCGGCATCGACAACCTCCTGCGGAGCAAAGCCATAGAACCGCAGTAACCAATCTGATTGATAGAGCCGATGTTCGCGCATCAAGGGTGGCCGTTGCAGCGGCAAGACGGCGCTGGCGTCGGGGATTGGGCTGAACGCGGAATAATAGACACGGCGCAAACCAAAGCGGTCATAAAGGCTGTTGGCGCGCCTTACGATATCGCTGTCGGTCGCGCTGTCCGCGCCAACG
>CALDKP010000333.1 GCA_937898535.1 uncultured Sphingomonadales bacterium
ACTTGCCATCTTCGGTCAGCCGGTTGGCCAGCACACAACCCGCCGTGCCTGCGCCGACGATGATATAGTCGAATTCCTCGGTCACTGAACGGGGTGCTGCGTCATTTCAAGGTGCAGCATATCGCCAGTATAGGGATTGGCGCGGGCGACATCTTCGTTCAGTTCGACGCCCAGACCTGGTGCAGTCGATGGGATAACATGCCCCTCTTCAAACCGGATGGGCGATTTCAAAATTTCCGTATGGAAACCGCCCCACGTCTCAATGCTTTCAAGTATGAGGAAGTTTGGCGAACAGGTCGCAATCTGGATATTGGCTGCGCCAACGATTGGGCCGCAATAGAGATGCGGCGCGATCTGCACATGATCAACTTCGGCCATTGCGGCAATCTTCTTGGCTTCCAATATGCCGCCAACCCGGCCAAGGTTCATTTGCAATATTGCAGCCGCGCCTGCACGCAGCAGCCGCGCGAAATCATATTTGGTCGTCAGCCGTTCACCGGTTGCAACGGGTATCGACGTTGCCCGTGCAACCTTGGCCATCTCCTCAGGCGCATCGGGTGGTACGGGTTCTTCCAACCAGAGCGGATCATATGGCTCAAGCCGTTTGGCAAGCCGGATCGCACCTGCGGCCGTCATTTGGCCATGTGTCCCGAATAGCAGGTCCGCTTTCATGCCAACCGCTTCGCGCAGGGACTTTGCAAAGCGTTCGCACAGGTCAAGCGCCTCTAACGACAGCTGGCGTCCGTCAAACGCCGAATATGGTCCGGCAGGATCAAACTTCAACGCGGTAAAACCTTGGCTCAAATATTCTGCCGACCGTTCTGCCGCCAGATCGGGGTCGTGATAAACATCCTTTGTGTCGCCGGGCCGCGGGTAGATATAGGTGTACGCGCGCAACCGTTCGTGCACCTGACCGCCGAGCAGCTTATACACCGGCTTATTGGCTTCCTTGCCAATGATGTCCCAACAGGCCATTTCCAGTGCGGACAACACGCCCATGAGCGTGAGGTCGGGGTGCTGGGTAAAACCGCTGGAATAGACGCGGCGCCACATATTTTCGATATCGTGCGGATCATTTCCGGCGACGTAGCGCGCGAACACATCCTCTATCATTTTGGCAACCAGATGCGGCTCAAACGGCACGCAATATGCCTCGCCGATCCCCGACACCCCGCTGTCGGTTGTCAGTTTCACGAACACGAAATAGCGGCCACCAAAATGCGGTGGCGGATTGCCAACGACGAAGGTTTCGATATCGGTTAGTTTCATGGAACGCGGAACCCGCTGATCGATTTTATCTCAAGGAAATCGCGCACACCAAATTCGCCATATTCGCGGCCATTGCCCGACTGTTTGTAGCCGCCAAATGGCGCCATATAATCCTGGCTTGTGCCATTAATACTAACACCGCCAGCCCGCATTAAACGCGAAACGCGGCGTGCGCGGTCCAAGTCACCGGTCTGCACATAGGCATAGAGCCCATATGGCGAGTCATTGGCAATGGCGATGGCGTCCGCTTCGTCCTTAAACGGAATCAACACCAGCACCGGGCCAAACACTTCTTCTTGGGCAATGCGCATCTTGTTGTGCACGCCCGCAAAAACCGTCGGTTTCACATAATAGCCGCGGTCAAAGCCATCGGCCCGGCCTGTGCCGCCGGCAACAAGCTGCGCACCTTCATCGATGCCGACCTGAATTAGACCCTGTATCTTGTCATAATGCGCCTTGCTGACAACGGGGCCATAATGCGGGCCCTTTTCCATCGGGTCGCCAAGCTTCGCGGCCTTCGCAACGCGGGCTGCGATGGCCACTGCTTCGTCGTAGACCGATTGTTCAACAAGCATGCGGGTCGGGGCGTTGCACGACTGACCGGTATTTCCGAAGCAATGTAGCACACCGCGCGTGACCGCGGCCTCCAAATCACTGTCGGCAAAGACGATATTGGCGGACTTTCCACCCAGTTCCTGCGCAACGCGCTTCACGGTATCTGCGGCATTTTTGGCGATCTGAACGCCTGCGCGCGTTGAGCCCGTAAACGAGATCATATCGACTTCAGGGTGGCTGGTCAGCGCGTCACCGACGGAAGCGCCGGTGCCATGGATCATATTGAACACGCCTTTGGGGAAACCGGCTTCCTCGACCATTTCGGCGAACAGCTGCGCCGACAGCGGCGCCATTTCGCTGGGTTTCAAAACCATACTGCAGCCCGTAATCAATGCGGGACCGACCTTGCACACGATCTGGTTAATCGGCCAGTTCCACGGCGTGATCAGCACGCAAACGCCGATAGGCTCATGCGTGACGATGCCATCTGTGCCAACATCATAATCCCACGCCATTTCGCGCACGGCCTTAACCGTTGCGCGTAAATGGCCGGGGCCGCTTTCGGCCTGCGCGTCATGCGACAGATCGTACGGCGCGCCCATCTCGGTCGAAATGGCGGTTACCATTTCACCATAGCGCCGTTCGAAAATGGTGATCAGCTTTTCCACCAACGCAATGCGATGCTCAAGCGTGGTCGCTGCATATCCGTCAAACGCAGCGCGTGCGGCTGTGACTGCCAAATCGACATCGTCACGGCCGCAAACGGCAACGACGGCGCAGACTTCTTCGGTAGCAGGATTTACCGCATCCACCGTTGCAGAGGACGTCGCAGGCAAAACCCACGCGCCATTGATATAAGACTTCAGCGGCGAATTAGACATAACCAACAGCTCTCTTTTGATCTTCAATGATGTATTTTTCAGCGCGCCAGTAATGCCATGCCGCCCAGAAACCGGTGGGTGCAAGTACCAACAAAGCCAAACGCAATGACGCAGCATCCGCGCCGCCGGGTCCGGCGAAATAATCGCTCAACAAGCCCACGCCTTGCGGCGCGATAATCAGATTGAACACGTTGGCGATAAGCAACGAAACAGCGATAAACATGGCGCGCATTTTTGGCGGCGCTAGGTTTTGGGCGAGTGAGAAAGCAGGGCCGATATAGAAATAGATGGCCGGAATAAAAATCCACCACATGGCCGTCGCGACGCTGAGCGAATTGGTCCAATAGGCGATAATCGATGGAACCGTTGCGATTGCCGTGACTACTCCCAACAGACGCAATATCTTGCGCGGGTTGGTGTACGCAGGCCGGGCAACCAGCCACGCGGTAAACAGCGATGCAGCGATCCCCATAACAAGGTGGATTGGGCCAACGACGGCACCCGCCTCACCCACATCAAGACCATATGTCCGTTGGATAAAGGTTGGTGTGAACCACATCAAACCCCAACCCCAAAGCGCCGAAAGTCCGCTGCCCATCATGGCATGGACCGCAGCTTTTTGGGACCAGAGAAACTTCATCGTCTCAAGGAACGGAGGAGCAGCCTGATCGGATACCGCATCAAGCCGGCCACGTGCGGGTTCCTTGATCGTCACGAAGATGATCAAAGCAAGTATGACGCCTGGGATGCCAAGGACGAAGAAGGCATAGCGCCAACCATAATCTGCAGCCACTGCTCCTGCCATATCCGCACCAAGCCACGCGCCAATCGGTGCACCCAGTGCAAAGATCGTCATCGCCATTGCACGCCGGTGGGCAGGAAAATAGTCGGCCACGATCGAGTTACACGACGGTGTTCCGCCTGCTTCACCAACCCCGACGCCGATGCGCGCCAACAACAGCTGCATATATCCTTGCGACATGCCGCATAGTGCGGTCATTGCCGACCAAATTGCCATGGAAGCAGCGAGCAAATTCTTGCGGTTGTAACGGTCTGCAATCCATGACAACGGTATGCCCATCGTCACGTAAAAGAGCGCCAAAGAAACGCCGGTTAAAAATGCTACGCCGCTGTCGGTTAGGTTAAGTTCAAGCCGAATTGGCTCCAGCACCGTCGACATAACATAGCGGTCGGCGATGTTGATCGTATAGGCGAGCATCATGATGATGAGGACGTACCAGCGCTGCCCTAGCGTGGAGACTTCATCGGCACTTACCGGTGCGTTCGGTGCGTTGCTAGCCATACTTATTCCCCCTAAAGTTATACCAAATCCGCCCCAAGAGCATCGCGTAGCCCCTCAAGCCAGGGTTCGAATTTCTTCCACTGGTCAACCCCATCTCGGAAGATTGGTTGGCGGACCTGCTCGGAGCTAGGCGTACGCACGCTCCGCTTAGTCTTGTGGAACTCTATACATCCAGCCTCAAACGGCAGACCGCAATAGTCAAGGATAGTTCGCACGCTGCCCTCGAGATCGTCAATCAAATCCTCGTTTCTTACGCGCAAGACGCGGCCGGGAAGGACTGTGTCCCAATGATCCATAAGCTCGACATAAGTGCGATAATAGCGAGCGATATCCTCGATCCCGTATGTGAATTCCTGACCCTGCGCGAATAATTGTTTAAAGTTACTGAAACAGCACGCCATCGGATTGCGGCGCGCATCGATAATCTTCGCATTGGGCAGGATCAGATGGATTAGGCCGACATGCCGGAAGTTATTGGGCATTTTATCAATAAAATAGGGAAGATTCATAACCCGATTGGGCATCGTATCTGAAATATATTGCTCACCAAACCGGCGGACGGCTGCCTCATCGAGGTCTGGCAGCACACCGGGGTAGCGCGGATTATCGAAATTGAGTTCGCGCCCCTGTAACTCTTGAACGATCCGTTGGATGTCCGGCAGCTCCTGCGTGCCCTCAACCATGCTATGTGACGCGAGTATCTGTTCGATGAGCGTCGAGCCTGAACGCGGCAAGCCAAGGACGAAGATCGGTGCGGGATCGTTGAGGCCCCAGCCAGAGCGTTCGGCAAAAAACGACGCTGTGCATACGCGCTTCTGTTCGCGGGTGTTTGTTTCGAAAACGTCTGGGATATAGCCGTTGCTTTCGCGGTGCATGCGGTTGCCCCGCTCATAGGCAGCCCAGGATGCGGCATAGTCGCCTTGATCCTCAAGCGCCTTGCCCAAGGCAAATGCGATGTGGACCCGATCATTTTCGGCAGTGTGTGGAGCGTCAAGGCGTTCCTGCATCACCGAGATGGATTCGTTCGTGAAACGATACGTCTTAAGGTTAGCCAGGCTCCACCACGCATCACCGAAATCGGGCCGGTCGACCGTCGCGGCCAGATAGGCTTCAATAGCCTCCCCGGTCAGTCCTTCAGTCTTGAGCGCATGGCCGAGCCAAAGGTTGAGATCGGCGCGGCGTGCTCGTGCATCAATTGTATCGCCCGGGATTTCGGACAGCATTTCCCGGTATTCGGGGATCACTGTTGAGAAACTGCCCAAACCGACGCTGATCGTCGCGGCCTGCGTCCGATGGGCATGGTTGCGCGGGTCGCGCAGCAACAGCGGTTCCAATGCTTCACGCGCTTGCGGGAATTTGTGGCGCGCGATGAGCACCTGCACATATTCATGACGCGCCTCGTCATGGTCCGGCACCATCGCGAGAACGCCCGCATACAGCGTTTCTGCATCGTCGAGCACGTTGCGGGCATGACCGATCTGTGCAAGCAGGCGCATCGCCTCGGGATGGTCGCCGGCCTCTATAAGAAAACGGCGGATTAAAGCCTCGGCCGCATCTATCTCGCCATCGCCGTGCAGCACTTTGGCGTGAACGATGGGCTGCGGTAAGCTCGAGAGGCTGGCTGAATGCCGCGCAGCTAGTTCCGCGCTCCCGCTATCTCCAGTCATGCGATACAGCCCATCGAGCATGTGCCACGCCATAACCAGCGCGGGGTTGATCGACACTGCCGTGCGGAGACAATGTATCGCGGCCGCTGCGTCGCGCTTGGCGACATGGCACAGGCCGCGCTCCAGATACATCTGGCTAAAATGTGGATGATGCGCCTCAAACCGCTCCAGTGCAGCAAGGGCCGCATCGGTCTGCTTCATCATGCGGAGTGAATGCGCCTCAATCAGCAATAGGTCGCGGTTCGAAGGATGATCAGACAGCAGACGCGTTGCGCCTAAAACTGCAGCCGAATAATCGCCATCGGCCTGAAGCGCGTGAAGTGCGCTAATCTCTAATGCGAGCGCCTCGGCTACGCGCAGTGCGGGGTCGTTCTGGTCAGAAGTTGGCAAGTCTATTTGGGTGGCCATTCCGCACTTTCCTGTCGGTGAGCGATGTGTTCTTTACAAAAATCGCAGTGCAGCCAGAAAGCAAGGGGCGGCGCTTATCGCACCGCCCCTTCCTATTCAATCATCGGCAGTCAATTACAGCTTGGTGCCGATCTTGATGCCAAAGGTCCGCGGACGTACGATCGTCGAAGTCTTGATGTACTGCGCAGAGTTCGTGAAGGTCGACGCTTTGCTGTTCAGCAAATTGTCGGCAAACAGCGTCACTGTCCAGTCATCACGCTTGAAACCGATTTGCGCGTCAGTGAGGGCGTAGGCTGGCATCTTGTAACGCAACACGGTCGTTGCGGGAACAATTACGCCGTTCGGCCCAAGGACGTTACCGTTAGCCGCAACATCACCCGACGGATAGGTCGCCGGCTGGTTGTACATCGAGCTGGTGTAATTCACGCCACCTGAAACAAACCATTCCATGTCACCTGCACCCACAAAATCATAGCGCGCACGGATATTGGCTTGGAACTTAGGGCTAAACGGCGTGATGCCACCGATATCGCCAAACGGGCTTTGGACCGGCTTGACTACACCGCCCGAAAACACCTGCGTGATGCAACGCCCGAACGACGACACGCCCGGGTTGTTGGCGATGAAGCAAGGCGAGTTCGCCTGCTGGCTGTCATTATATGAACCCGAGCTTTGGATCGTCAGCCCGTCCATTGGCCGAGCGGAGATCTGCGCTTCGATACCCTTGATCTCATAAGTTGGGCCATTGGTCGCAAACGCGGTGTTGCCGAAGCCAGCCGCTGGGTTGAAGAAACCAATCTGAGTGTCTTTCCATTTCATGAAATAGGCAGACATGTTCAGCGTCATCATACGGTCGAACAGGTCAGTCTTCAGGCCCATTTCATAGTTGATCAGATTGTCCGGACGATAGGCAGCTGGGACTAGCAACTGGTTTGCGTGCGGCGCCACTGGATCTTTAACGCGCGAGGAAGCCCCGCGGTTGAAAGCACCAGGACGGAAGCCTTCGCTGTACGTCGCATAAACCAGCGTACCTGGCTTTGGCTTCCACGTGATCGTGCCCTTGCTCTTGAAGCCGCTATAGGTCGAGTTCAAATTCTGCGCATCGAGGTTGTTGCCTGTTACGCAGACCGGAACTTGATAGCAGCCAGCATTGAACGACGAATATACCGATCCGGTTTCATAGTTATCATAGTGATAATAACGGGTACCGCCCGTGATCGTCAGGTTTGACGTGATGTCAAAATCAACCGATCCGAAGAATGCATATTGATCAAAGCCACGTTGAATGTCCTGACCAAAAGCGACGCCAGGACCGCGTGGCCCCGCAACGTTAAGCGTGGCAGCTGGGTTAGGCGCTACGTTGCCCATGCAGACCGTACCAGCCGCCCTAATTTGCGCTGCCGTGAGCGACAGACCGCAGCTTGGGATGGACTTGTAGGACCAATCCATGTTGTCTTCAATCGCGAAGGCTTCATAAAACGCACCGGCAATGGCGCGCAGACGGCCATCACTCGGCGTCGAGATACGGAATTCATGGGTCTCGTGTGTGTTCTTAACCTCGTCCTTCCAATAGCCGGTCGGCTCATAGCAATAAGGCGCAGCGCCATAAGTGCCAAAATAATAGTTGGCTGCACCGGTGCACTGATAAAAGATGCCGTATGTCGCACGCGAATAGTTGGTGTAATCACCCTGCTGCGTGATGTGGCGGGTCAGATAGGCACCCGTGTAGATCAGATTGAAATCACTGACATTGCCCTTAACCGTCCACGCCGTGTTCGAGTAGGAGTCATTGTTGTACTGCGGCGAAAACAGCGTTGCCGAATTACCTTCGAGCGGCGCGTAATCATAGGTGGAAGTCTGGGCCGCAAAGGTGCCACGTGACTTCAGGCTCTGGTAGGACTGCGTCAACAGGACGTCCCAATCCGGCGTAACCTGCCAC
>CALDKP010000334.1 GCA_937898535.1 uncultured Sphingomonadales bacterium
CAACAGCATGCATAAGGTGTTCGACACGGTCGCAGCAGCGGTTTCCATCCCATTAATCCATATTGCGTACGCGGTGGGTGCCAAGATGAAGGCGGACGCCGTGGCATCGGCTGCACTGCTTGGCACAGCAAATGTCATGGCGGAAAATTGGTATCGTCAGCGCCTCGTAAAACACGGCGTATCGCTGCTTCCCGCCGAAATGGATGACGTAAAGGAACTGGACCGCATCATATATGACGAGCTGATGCACGGCGTCGTAAAGCGGGATTCGGAACGGACATTGAAAACGCTCATCACCGAAATCGACCAAGAAGGCATTAAGGCGATTGTGCTGGGATGCACCGAATTGAGCATGATCATCGACACCAAAGCCAATGTTTTGCCTATCTATGACAGCGCAGAAATACACGCCGATGCTGGCGTTGATTGGATATTGGGCAGTCACGCCTAATCCCGCTTGCATTTATCATTCTCTAAGGCATGTTGCGCCGATGAGGATAAGAGATCTGCTATTCGTTGGCGCTGCATTTTGCGCGCTCGTTCAACCTGTTTCGGCAAAGACTATTGCTGTCGCACCCGGTGAAGGCGCGCAAGAGCGTTTGCAAGAGGCGCTGATTGCTGCGGAGCCTGGCGATGTCGTTGAGCTTGCCGCCGGGCGATTCAAGCTGTCTGACGGGCTCTCGCTTGACGTCAACAAGGTGACGGTAAAAGGGCAGGGCGGGTTAGAAACCATCCTTGATTTCTCCGGTCAGCAAGGCGCAGGCGAAGGATTGTTGGTAACTTCCGATGACGTTGTGCTGAAAGACTTTGCCGTTGAGAACAGCAAGGGTGATGGCATCAAGTCAAAAGGCGCTGATCGCATCGTCTATCACAAATTGCGCGTTGAATGGACGGGTGGTCCATTGGCGACAAATGGCGCCTATGGGATCTATCCTGTCGAAAGCAAAGATGTCCTGATTGACTCGGTATTTGTGCGCGGCGCGTCGGATGCGGGGATTTATGTCGGCCAATCGCGCAATATCGTGGTGCGCCACTCAACCGCCGTTGAAAATGTCGCAGGTATTGAAATTGAAAACAGCTTCGACGCAGATGTTCATGATAACATCGCGACCCACAATACGGGCGGCGTTTTGGTGTTCGACCTACCCAATCTGCCGCAAATGGGCGGACATAATGTTCGAATATTCGACAATGTCATTGTCAATAACATGACCCCGAATTTTGCGCCGAAGGGGAATATTGTGGCCAACGTTCCGACCGGAACGGGCGTCATGGTTATGGCCAACCGAAGGGTTGAAATTTTTGATAATGTTATCGGTGAAAACGGCACGACCAACATCATGATCGTTGGCTATCGCTTTCCTTTTCAGGATGCCAAATATGACCCGTTACCGCGCGAAGTAAGCATCTGGGACAACCAACATAGCCGGGCGGGGTGGGACCCCAAATTTCGTGGCGGCACTGAAATTGCGGCAGCGATGGGCGGAAGCTTTCCGGCGATATTCTGGGATGGCGCTGGTGGTGCCGAATATACCCCGAACATTCAGGATGACGCCCCCGCGCTATCGCTTGGACTAAAAGACGTTGCCGCCGATACGGCAATGGCGCAACCGGCACCATTGGCCCGTGCAACATCGCGGCCTGCCGGATTGCCCGTGATTGTCCTCCCCGAGGCAATGGAAGCTGCCATCCGCTAATGCATTTTGTAGTGCCGTTTGTGCTGGCTTTTGCTGCGGCCGTGGCAACTTCGGCTGCGTCGGATGATCCGGCCACACTTGCCATCGCCGGGCCGCAAAATCCGGCGACTTTATCTGCCTTTGGATTTTTTGACGGTGGGGCGGCGCGGCCATCGCCCCGCCTGATACCTTATGAACTGCGTACCCCGTTGTTCAGCGATTATGCTGCAAAACAACGTTTCATTTATGTGCCCGAGGGCACCCAAATTGGTGCGGATGCAGACGGAAAGCTGATCTTCCCCGTCGGTAGCGCACTTATCAAGAGCTTTGGTTATCCGGCAAAGTCGGGTGGACTGAATGTCATTGAAACCAGGGTCTTGTTGCATCAAGCGCAGGGCTGGGTTGCCTTGCCCTATGTGTGGCGCGCGGATGGCAAAGATGCAGACTTGCGCGTTGGCGGCACCAGGGTGCCCGTCACCTTTGCCCATTCTGGTAACGACTTGTCGGTAAACTACAGCGTCCCGAATAAGAACCAGTGCAAGCAATGCCACTCGGCAGCAGGAAATATCATGCCGATTGGCCCTGTATGGCAAAACATGGCGTTTTTACGGCCAGCGGACGTACGCGCTACCGTAAAGGCAGCGCCGGCACTTGCACGGCTTCAGCCATATCCGAAATGGAATGACAGCAGCACGGGTTCACTGGACGACAGAGCGCGACAATATCTGAAGGTGAATTGCGGTCATTGCCATGCGCCCCAAGGCTCCGCAAGCAATAGCGGCCTGTTTCTGGATGGTTCTGCGCAAGGCGCTGCCGCACTCGGTATCGGTAAAAGGCCGGTCGCGGCGGGCAGGGCAAGCGGGGATTTGGATTTCATCATCGCACCCGGTCTGCCCGACCAGTCCATTTTGATACGGCGCATGGAAAGCACCGATCCGGGTATCGCAATGCCAGAGCTTGGACGATCAACGGTGCATGAAGAAGGCGTCGAATTGTTGCGGCAATGGATAGCCGCGATGCCGTCAAATCCTCACTGACGCATCAGACGCTTTAACTGATACTGGTTGCCATCCCAACCTTCAAACACCGCGCCGATGCCGGGGTGGCTGACCGGCCCTTGTTCGTGGTCGGACAGCAAATTTTGCTGGCTGACATAAGCGATATAGCTGCTTTCGGCGTTTTCCGCGAATAGGTGATAAAATGGCTGATTTTTGATTGGCCGAATGGGCTCGGGTATTGATTCATACCATTCGTCGCTGTTGGCGAACACGGGATCAATATCGAAAACGACGCCGCGAAAGTCAAAAATGCGGTGGCGGACCACATCACCGATGGAAAATGCAGCTTCAGCTTGTTCGGGAAGAGGAATTTGTGACGTCATACGACTAATATCATGCCTAATGCCGTGCAAATCAACCTTCAGTCTTGGCAAAGCGAAAAACATCGGTTAATGGCCCCGCTCTGTCATCAGGACACGCCGGTTTGCCGGCAATGACCAGTCCTAATGATTTGCGGAGAGATGGCTGAGTGGTCGAAAGCACCGCACTCGAAATGCGGCGTGCCGGTGACGGTACCTAGGGTTCGAATCCCTATCTCTCCGCCATTTTATTTGGCGCTTCTTTCGGCGGTTTTGACTTAGCCAGAACACTATAAAGTCAGCAAATAGGCGATTACCTGTTCACGCACTTTGCGGTCTTGAATGCCGTTAAAGGGCATCTTGGTGCCGGGTACCGTCTTTTTCGGGTCAGTTAGCCACCGGTCGAGCGTTTTTGCATTCCACGTCAGTCCAGACGCCTTGAGCGCGGGGCTGTAGGCATATCCCTGAACTGTGCCTGCACGGCGGCCGCCAACGCCAGATAAGCTTGGGCCAAAGGCTGTTTTTCCCACCTGTGTCGCATGGCAGCCAGCGCATACCGCAAAAGCAGGTGGGCGCGCTTGCTGCGCCGTCGCCGGACTAAATACCGAAGTTGTCGCGAAAAGGATGGGAAACGCGGCAAGAGCCACTGATAGCGGGAAATAGCGCACGCTTAGCCTCACCAGTTA
>CALDKP010000335.1 GCA_937898535.1 uncultured Sphingomonadales bacterium
GCGATTATACGCTCATCGATTCAGGCAATGGGCGCAAATATGAATCCTACGGTGACCGCCGCTTCATCCGGCCGGAACCGCAAGCGATGTGGGCGCCTGCGCTCGACGAATGGCCCGTAGATGCCGAATTTATTCCTGGATCCGACGATGATGGTGGCGGACGTTGGTATAACAACAAACCCGTTCCGATGGATGGCTGGCCGCTCGCATGGAATGATGAGGTGCACTTTACCGCATCCTGTACGCCATTCCGTCACCTCGGCTTTTTCCCGGATATGGACCCTGTATGGCGGTGGATGCGCGGGCAGTTGGCAGGCGTAACCGATCCCGTTGCAATGAACCTGTTTGGCTATACTGGCGTTGGCACCCTCGCCTTATCGGCAGCGGGCGCGCAGATGGTGCATGTTGACGCGTCCAAGAAATCGGTTGCGCAGGCACGGTCCAATGCTGAAATGTCGGGCATGTCCGACCGTCCCATTCGCTGGATTGTCGACGACGCCGCGAAATTCGTTGCGCGCGAAGTGCGCCGTGAAAAACGTTATGACGGGATATTGCTGGACCCGCCCAAATATGGCCGTGGTCCCGACGGCGAAGTATGGCGGCTTGAGGAAGACCTGCCCGAACTGATCGCCAATTGCCGCAAGTTGCTCGATGCGGAATCAAAGTTTTTATTTCTGACCGTCTACGCGGTGCGCATGTCTGCGCTGGCGCTGGGTGGACTGTTGGAATCCCATTTTGCCGACCTTGGCGGCAAAGTTGAATTTGGTGAACTCGCGGTGCGCGAACAGGGCCGGGGCATGCTTTTGCCCACAGCTATTTTCGCCCGCTGGTCACGTTAAGGAGTGATATGACCGATAGCCTCATTCTCGAAGTACATGACCTTGTCGTCAATGTGCTGACGGGCATTTACAGCCAGGAAACGCACCTGCCCCAGCCGCTGCGTATTTCGATTAGCGCAACGCTGGATATGGCTCCGCATTATGCGCCAGACACGCCGTTGTCGGCGTCGAAAAATTATATGACGCTGAAAGAGGCCGCGACGCTTTTGCCCGAAGACGTGCACTTCACGCTGATCGAAGCGGTCGCCGATCATATCATGGATAATCTGTTTGCTGACGACCCGCGCATCAGCCACCTCGTCGTCAAAATCGTGAAACTCGCCATCGCCGAAGATAATGAATCGATTGGCATTACAATGTCGCGGAGCCGCAAGTGACAACGGCGCCGCTTGCAATTGTTACAGGCGGCAAGCGTCGGCTAGGGGCCGAAATCGCATGTAAACTTGCGGACGCGGGTTACGCGCTGGCACTGGTTAGCCATCTCGATTCACAGCCCGAAGAAAAGCTTCTGGCGACGCTGCAAGAAAACGAGAGTGAATGGCAACGTTTTACCTTTGACCTGAGCACCGGTGACCCGGCCCATCTCGTTGAAACGATAACAACGCATTTTGGCCGCGTACCCCAACTGCTGGTGAATAACGCCGCGATGTTTGGGCAAGATGACTGGGAGTCGATGTCGGTCGAAACGCTGGAGGCGCATTTCCGGCTGAACCTGTTTGCACCGCTCTTGCTCGCCAAAGCTGTTGTCGACGCAGCGGGCGCTGACGTGCGGCCATCCATCGTTAACATCCTCGACCAGCGCGTCGTCAATCCACACCGTGACCAGATTAGCTACACGCTCTCAAAACAGGCGCTGGCAGCGTCGGTTCGGTCCATGGCTGCGTCTTTTGCAGGGCGCGCACGCTATAATGGCGTCGCACCGGGGCTCGTCATATCAACCGATGACTATACCGAAGAACAAGAGGTGCGATTGGCGGACATGATGCCACTGGGCGCGCTTCCATCGCCATCCGCTGTCGCCGATGCCGTGGTTTATTTGGCGAAAGCGCAGGACGTTACCGGGCAAATCATCTTCGTTGATGGCGGAGCGCATCTCAAAAGTTTCGACCGGGATTTCATGCACCTTTAACGCACGCGCCAGACCTTGATCCCCTTGCCTTTTGCCGGAAGCGGCTCAAGCGCCGCCTCATCAGGGCAAAGCGCAAGATCACAAACGCTTTGTGAAACCTGTGACCGAAATGCCCTCATAGATGGTTAAAGGCGCGTTCTGGACGGTCATTGTCGACTTGGCTGTCGCGACTGATTGTTGCGCAAAAGCACAAATAACTTGCGTTTGGTGCCGCATTAAGCCAATAGGCCGCCAAGCGCATGAGGCGAGCGGACGATACCGCCGCAGTATTGGCAGCGTGAGGGCCGCAACAAGTGGCCTCGCCAATCGAACAAGATGCGTAAGCTTAGAGGCTTCCCATATCACGCAGGGTTGTTTCCAACGGGTCAGCATAAGCTGCTCCCGAACACCTGCTGTTGCGCCCGTGCGGTCCTGTTTCAAGGATCTGCATCATGGGGCTGCGACGACTATTTGAAAGTATAAATATGTCTTTTTTCCAAGACCTGGGCCTTGCCCAACCTATCCTTAAGGCGCTTGAAGCCGCGGGATATGATACCCCGACGCCAATCCAGCAACAGTCGATCCCGCCATTGCTGCAAGGCCGCGACCTGTGCGGTATCGCACAGACCGGAACCGGAAAGACTGCGGCGTTCGCTTTGCCATCGCTGCACCATTTCGCAACAAAGCCAAAAGCGCGTCAGCAATATAGCTGCCGTATGCTCGTGCTGTCGCCAACCCGCGAACTTGCGGCACAGATCGCAGACAGCTTCCGCACCTATGGCAAATTCCTTGGCCTGAAGGTGGATTGCGTCTTTGGCGGCATGCCCATTTTCAGCCAGAAAAAACGTCTTGCTGGCGGCGTCGATATTCTGGTCGCGACACCGGGCCGTCTCATCGATTTGATCGAGCAACGCGCGGTCACGTTGAAGGATGTCGAAATCTTCGTCCTCGATGAAGCGGACCAGATGATGGACCTTGGTTTCATCCATGCGTTGAAGCGTATTGACCAATTGCTGCCAAAGCAGCGTCAGACATTGTTCTTCTCGGCAACCATGCCAAAGGCGATTGCTGAACTCGGCAACCGCTTCCTCAACAATCCTGTTCGTGTATCGGTCGCACCTGCGTCCACCACTGCAGAGCGCGTTGAACAATTCGTGACTTTTGTGGAACAACGCGAAAAGCAAACCTTGCTGACGCTTAAGCTGCAAAGCGAAGACATTGATCGCGCACTTGTGTTCACGCGCACCAAGCATGGCGCAGACCGCGTTGTGCGTGGGCTTGCCGGTGCCGGCATCCAATCCGCCGCCATTCACGGCAACAAAAGCCAGGGCCAGCGTACCGCTGCGCTGCAGGCATTTCGTGACGGCAAGATCAAAATTCTCGTCGCAACCGATATTGCCGCGCGCGGCATCGACGTTCCCGGCGTAAGCCATGTGTTCAACTTCGAACTGCCAAATGTGCCTGAACAATATGTGCACCGGATCGGTCGTACCGCACGTGCCGGCCGTGAAGGCATCGCGATGAGCTTCGTTGCCGGTGACGAGCGTGGCTATATGAAGGATATTGAACGTCTGACGGGCGTGCGCGCCATGACGCTTGGTCTTCCTGAAGGTTTCCGTGCCGCTGTGGCTGCATTGCCACCCCCCGTTGCCGACAAGAAACCGCAACAGGCCCGTGGTGGTCGCGGTGGCGGTCAACCCGGCGGCGGTCGCACCAACTATGCCGGCAAGAAATTGGGCGGCAACAATGGCGGCACTGGTTTGAACGGCGAAACCCGCAACCGGACGCATGCACCACAAGGTGGATGGCAACCAGCCATCGGACCACGTGACGGCAGCCGTGAAGGTAGCCGCGATGCGCGTCCACGTAGCGACAATGCCGTAAGCGGTGACCGTCGTCCTACCGCCGACCGTGCATTTGCCGCGCGCAGCGAAAACCGTCGCGATCCCGGCGCACCAGCGCGGAACTATGGTCCTAAAAAGGGCGGTAACGGAAACTACAGAGGTTCCGTGAAACGCGCTGGGTAAACCGCAGCAACAACGACGAGCCGTCCCCCTGAAACCAGTTCAGGGTGACGGCTTGGTCATCAATGCCGGAAGTGACGCATTCCGGTGAAGACCATGGCCAGACCAGCCGCATCAGCAGCGGCGATCACTTCGTCATCCCGCATCGATCCGCCCGGTTGAATAACGGCCGTTGCGCCCGCTTCAGCAGCAGCCAGCAAGCCATCCGCAAACGGGAAGAATGCATCTGAGGCGACTGCGGAGCCAACGGTACGCGGCGTTGCCCAACCATAAGTTTCAGCAGCCTCCGTTGCCTTAATCGCTGCAATCCGCGCGCTGTCGCGTCGGTTCATTTGGCCCGCGCCAATACCCGCGGTTGCGCCATCCTTGGCATATACAATTGCGTTCGACTTTACATGCTTGGCCACGGTCCAGGCAAAGCGGCAGTCGGCCAGTTCCTGCACCGTTGGTGCACGCTGGGTCACAACCTTGAAATCGCTATCGGCAACATGGCCGTTATCGCGCGACTGCACCAAAAGACCGCCCGTGATCGGCTTAATCGACAAGCCGCCACGCTTTGGATTGGGCAAATCGCCTGTCAACAAAAGCCGCAGATTCTTTTTCTTTGCGAACACCGCCTTTGCGGCATCATCCGCCGATGGCGCGGCAACGACTTCCGTAAAAATTTCGGTGATGGCCTCGGCTGTCGCGCCATCGAGCGGACGGTTAACCGCAACGATGCCGCCAAATGCCGATACGCTGTCGCACTCGAGCGCCGCGCGGTAGGCGTCGATTAAGGTTTCGCCCGACGCCACACCGCAGGGGTTGGCATGCTTGACGATGACGACGGTAGGCGGTCCGTCGCGAAACTCGCTGACCAGTTCAAGCGCCGCATCAGCGTCATTATAATTATTATAGGACAGCTCTTTCCCCTGCACCTGTTCGGCTTGGGCAATCCCCGATCCATGCGGGCCAACGGGCACATACAGTGCCGCGCGCTGATGCGGGTTTTCGCCATAACGCAATTCGGTTTCGCGATTTCCGTTCACGGCAAGCATATCGGGGAATAGCTGCAGTTGATCTGCAAAAGCGAACCATTGGCTAATCATGCTGTCATATGCCGCGGTCGCCGAATAGGCTTTGGCCGCACATTTACGGCGGAAGTCATAGCTTGTTTTGCCGCCGCTTTCTTCCAGCTCTGCGATCAGATTGTCATAATCGGATGGGTCGGTAAGGATCGTGACATATGCGTGGTTCTTCGCGGCGCTGCGCACCATCGACGGCCCGCCAATGTCGATATTCTCGATGATCTCATCGCGCGATGCACCCTTCGCCACGGTTTGCGCAAAGGGATAAAGGTTCACCACGACAAGGTCGATTGCGCCAATATCATGTTCCTTCATCGACGCCGCGTGTTCAGCATTGTCGCGTACGGCAAGCAATCCGCCATGCACTTTTGGATGCAGCGTTTTGACGCGGCCGTCCATCATTTCGGGAAAGCCTGTAAGCTCGCTAATGTCCTTCACCTGAAGCCCTGCATCACGCAGCGTCTTGGCGGTACCACCGGTGGAGACCAGCTCGACATGGCGCGCGGCCAAAGCATGTCCAAGTTCAACCAGCCCCGCCTTGTCCGAAACGGACAGTAGGGCACGCTTAATGACGACGTCTTTCATAGATTTATCCTAAATGGCGGAGCTGCCAGCCGATGGTGACGCCGCCTTTACCAGTGTCCGTGGCAATCACAAGTTGGCGGGTGGAGTGGGGACGGCCATTTTGGTCAACCCAGAGACTGTCATCCACAGATAATTGACCGTCAGATGCCATAAATGCCCAATTGCTGCCGTCGGCCATCCGCAAAAACACAGCTTGTGGACTGTCGGAAGCGACGATTTCGATTTCTGGCCCAAGATGGAAACGGACATGCACCGGCATGCCTTCTTTTGGGTTGCCCTGAGGGAGCAAAGTGTCTTCTCCGCGCAGATCCATGCCGTCGGAACGCAGGATCAACAATCGCGCGTGACTATAGCCAAAGGTTCGGACGTAACCGTCATGGCTGGCCTCAATACGGGTCGCCTGATCAATATCGCGGCGTTCGAGCCCCACTTCGACAACGCCTTTGCCCAGCTGGCCGCCAGGCAGAATTGCCGTCGAGTTGGTGTCATTCACGCATAATGTCGAATGCGCCGCCGTGGTCCGAAGCCCGCGCGCCAACGCAGCCGGTATCGTCGCGCCGACAAGCGCCGCACCACCGCAGTTCACAATGACGCGCTGCCCACCGTGCGACAATTCAAACGCAAGCGTTGAGGCGCATCCTGACGCCGACTGACGCGCGAGCGGCGGGGGACCTGCATCCAGCAGCAAAACGGACTTACCCGCAGACACACGCTGGTAACCCCAATCGAGCGCCTGCCGATGTGGTCGCGCACGTACGTCGCTGGCCGCCACCAGCGCGTCGATTTGCGCCGCACCAATATGCGCCGACCCTTGCCACGCCCCAAGCCCACCATCGGCATGGGTAAGCCCAAGCAACGCTGGCACGGCCCGCCCGAGTGCTTCGAGTAGGAATATAGGCACCATCTCGCTGCGCGCCGCATAGCATTGCTTGAGCAGGCTGAGCAGACCGATCAATTCCATGAGTTGAACAGGTGAGCGCGACACCACGCCGCCGTCGGGGAAAATGGTCGCGCGCAGTGATTCAGCCAAGCCATTCTCGCCAACGGCGCGGCGCACCTTGCCCTCGGGCAACAAAAGCGATGCCGCGACGACGCCTGCCCAGCCCACGGTCTTGCCGAAATGGCTTTGTGCACGCGGGGCTGTTTGATCGAGATGGCGCGCAACCCGGGCGAAATGATTGATGACGCGCGCACGGTAAATGGGGTCTGCACTGCTGAGCAGAAACGGCGATCCCGCTGCCATGTTCATCAAGCGCCACGCACAATTGTCGACGCGCCATGCCGGCTCGCGCGTTTTCATGCCATTGGCCAGCAACCATGCATCGGCAATTTGCGCTGCGACCGGTGCACCTTCGCCGCGATTGGTCGCCGCGGACAAATCACGCAACCAATCAAATCGATGAATATAGTCGGTCAGCGACGGCTGAAGCGCCAGCTTGTCATAATCCAAACCGTCGAACGCCTGTTCAAAACCCTGATAATGGAATTTGCCCATGCGCAGCGCCTGCCCGCGCGCGGCATCGCCTTTTAGCGGATCGTTCGGCACCGCGAGCAAGCGCATGGGAACCTTGCCCGTGAGCCTGCCGCTATGCAGCGGCGTGCGCCATGTTAACTTGTAAAATTCGAGAGAAAGCCGCTCAAGTAGATTTTGGCCCGCGCCTTGGGGCCTAACGATCAACGCCGTTTGCCGTTGCCCATTGTCGCCTTCATCGCCGTCGGTCATTCACCCCTCAGCGCCAGAATGTTGGCCGCATATTGGCCCGCGCCACCCTTGAAGGTCGCGGTTCCAGCAACCAACGTGTCCGCCCCTGCCGAAATCGCCAGTGGCGCCGTTTGCGTTGTGATACCGCCGTCAACTTCCAACCGGATATCGCGGCCTGTTTTGTCGATCATCTTGCGAATGGCTTCAATTTTGCGCAGCTGGCTTGAAATGAAGCTCTGGCCACCAAAACCGGGGTTGACGCTCATCACCAACACAAGGTCGATCTCGTCGATCAGATAATCCAGCATTTTGGCCGGCGTGTGCGGATTGAGAACGATACCCGCCATTTTACCCAGCGACTTGATCAACTGCACGGTGCGATGCGGATGCGGGCCGGCTTCGGGATGGAATGAAATAATATCCGCGCCAGCCTCTGCAAAATCCT
Source organism: uncultured Sphingomonadales bacterium (assembly GCA_937898535.1). Taxonomy (GTDB): domain Bacteria; phylum Pseudomonadota; class Alphaproteobacteria; order Sphingomonadales; family Sphingomonadaceae; genus Sphingorhabdus_B. The sequence continues at coordinate 7,771 of CALDKP010000335.1, forward strand.
GCACATATTGGTCGACGGGTGAAATCATCAAATGCACATCGAACGGCTTTGCGCTGTGTGGGCGAAGCGCCTTTACGACAGCAGGGCCGATGGTGATGTTGGGTACAAAATGTCCGTCCATGACATCGACATGAATCCAGTCACATCCGGCGGCATCAATGGCCCGCACTTCTTCTCCCAATCGGGCAAAGTCGGCGGACAAAATCGATGGCGCAATACGGACAGGGCTGGTCATATATTGCGTTTAGACGCTGGACTGCGCATCGGCAAGCGAGCGGACAGCGTTATACACAGCTTATCGCACGCGTTGGAGCGGCTCACGGCGGTAAACGAACAGGTCACCGATGACATCATGTGACTCCGCAAATTTGGTGAAGCCAAGCTTCGCGGCGACATTATGGGAAGCTGCGTTGCCGCGGTCGATGATGCAGCGGATTTCGCCCAAATTCGTTGCATCTGCCCAGCCAAATATGGCGGTCATCGTCTCGGTCGCATAACCCTTGCCCCAGGCATCGGGCGTAAACGCCCAGCCAGCTTCCGGAAAGCCATCAAGATCGCTGATGCCGCGTTCAAATTGCGCCAGCCCGCCATTGCCGACAAAACGTCCGCTCTCGCGTTCGACAAAGGCCCAATAGCCATAGCCGAACAGCGACCACATGCCGATGCCCTGAAGCATTTTCATCCAGCTTGTATTGCGGCTGCGGGGCTCGCCGCCAATAAACGCGGTCATGCGCGGGTCAGCCCAAGCCGCAGCATAATCTTCCCAATGCGCACGCGTCATGGGTTCGATGGAGAGGCGTTCGGTCGTGAGTGTTGGCGCTATCAATGTCTTCCCCTCCGATCATACCGCAGCCCTGAGCAGCATCCGCTTAGCGGGTGCGTCCGTCGAAGGGCGCTTTGCAAACGATAGCCGCCCTTCGACTTTTCGCCAGCGCGTACGCGCTGACGGCTCAGGGCTTCGGTGTTTTTTGTACCTTAACCAGCCCGCAAGAACCGCGCCACGAAAAATCCGTCAAGGCCGCCCTGATCGGCAAGCATTGGGGGCATGGTGCGGACATGGCCGTGCGTATTGGCAACGACGCCTGCGGGCAATTCGTCCGCGGTCGCCGCCAAAGTTTTATATTCCGGCTGCCGCGCAAGAAACGCCTCTGCCTGCGCCTCGCCCTCATGCGGTTCAAGTGAACAGGTCGCAAAAACCAGCGTGCCGCCGGGCTTCACCCACTGCGCCGCCCGGTCAAGCATGGCGCTTTGGATCGCCGCCAGATTGTTGATGGCTTTCAGATCAATGCGTTGCAGCACATCGGGGTGACGCCGCATCGTGCCCGTCGCACTGCACGGCGCATCCAGCAATATGGCATCAAACAATTGCGCCGGTTTCCATTCCATGACGTCGGCATTCACGCGCTCAGCATTTAATTGCGTGCGTTCCAGATTGGCCATTAGACGGTCCATGCGCCGGGCACTGTTATCCAGCGCGGTGACGGTAAAGCCAGCGGCCGAAAGCTGCATGGTCTTGCCGCCGGGGGCGGCACATAAATCGAGCGCCCTTTTGCCCTGCCCATCACCCAACAGACGCGCCGGAAGGCTGGCAGCAAGATCCTGCACCCACCATGCGCCTTCGTCATAGCCATCCAACACTTCGATGGCGGTCCCGCGCGGTAAGCGGACATGACCGGGCATCAAACTGACACCGCCCAGCCGTTCCGCCCATGCGTCGGTGGCCGTCGCATCGCGCAAGGCAAGATCAAGCGGCGGCGGTTCTGACAATGCGGCCTGCGCGCCTGCAATCATCTCGTCACCCCATACCGGATGCCAGCGCATCATCACTGCCTCTGGCAGCGACGGCAGATCGGGCAGCGTGGCTTCGCCGCGCAAGAGTGACCCCAACACGCCATGCACCAGCCGCCGTGGTCCGCCATCAACCAGCGGCAGCGCGGTCGCAATCGCGGCATGGGCCGGTGTGCCCAGCCGCAATATTTGCGCCAGCGCCAGCCGCAATACCATGCGTGCCTTGGCATCATCCGGCAGCGGTTGTTTGGTTTTGCTGTCAATCAACTGGTCCAGATCAACCGACCAACGCAGCGTTTCTTGCGCAATGGCGATGGCGAGCGCGCGATCCGGCGGCGAGAGCCCATTGGTCGCATTTGCCGTCGCCTGATCCATCGGCGTGCCCATGCGCATGACGGTATCAAGCAGCCGCAATGCGGCGCGGCGGGTCGGAAGTCCGGAAATTTCTTCAGTCATGCACAGCGCACTAGGCGTCTGCGCCAAACAAGGGAAGAGCGGTTCGATGTCACGCCATAGCCAAGCTTCACCTTGCAAACAGGCCTGTCTACTCCGATGTAGGGGTTAACCGAACGCGCTTTCGAAGGAGAAGCTTCATGGGCACGCGCCCTTCACATGTCAAAGCACCCGATTATTTGTCGAAAAGCCCGCCTGTGCCGGCACCGAAAAAGGTTGATCGCGAGCCAGAGCCAGATGCGGAAAGACTGGACCCCGTGCGCTATGGCGATTGGGAATTGAAGGGCGTGGCGGTAGATTTTTAACGAGCTCGTTGCCCAAAATTTGTGCAACTGCGAAGTAACTTGTTTTCTGCATTTTTTTTAGGCAGATACTGAAGCAATGGTATCAAAACCGCCCTGCTTTGACGAAATGCTGAAAGAGGATGGTTCGCCACGCGCCGCGTATGCAGCCTACCATAAATGGTTTGCCGAGCAGGACAGCACCCATCTGAAACAAAAGGCGCGCGATGCGGAGGAGTTCTTCCGACGCACCGGCATTACCTTTGCCGTCTATGGCGAAGATGAAGCCGAAGAGCGCCTGATACCCTTTGATATCATCCCGCGTATCGTCACATCCCGCGAATGGACAAAATTATCACGCGGCATTGAACAACGCGTGCGCGCGATCAACGCATTCCTTCAGGATATTTACCACCGCCAAGAAATCGTGCGTGCTGGCCGCTTGCCGGTTGAGCTGCTGGAAAAGAACGACGCCTTTGTAAGCCAGATGATTGGCTTCACGCCGCCCGGCGGGGTGTACACGCATATTGTCGGCATTGATCTTGTCCGCACCGGACCTGATGATTTTGTCGTGCTTGAGGATAATGCACGCACGCCGTCGGGCGTTTCATACATGCTCGAAAATCGCGAAACGATGATGAACATGTTCCCCGAACTGTTCAGCAATATTCGCGTCCGCAACGTGAGCGATTATCCCAAAAACTTGCGCGCCTCTTTAAGCCGCGTGGCACCCCCGGCGTGCAAGGGCGATCCCGTGGTCGCGGTCCTGACGCCCGGCATCCACAACAGCGCCTATTTCGAGCATGCATTTCTTGCGGACCAAATGGGTGCAGAACTTGTCGAAGGGCAAGACATACGGATTGTCGACGGCAGGGTCGCGATGCGCACCACGCAGGGCTATCAACCCATTGACGTCCTCTACCGCCGCCTCGACGATGATTATCTCGACCCGCTGATTTTCCGGCCCGATTCCGTGCTCGGTATTCCCGGCATCTTTGACCTGTATCGCGCAGGGCGGATCACGATCGCAAACGCTCCGGGTACGGGCATTGCCGACGACAAAGCCATTTACAGCTACATGCCCGACATCGTCGAATTCTACACCGGCGAAAAACCAATATTAAAGAACGTTGATACGTGGCGCTGTTCGGAAAAAGACTCTTTGGCCTATGTCCTTGAACATTTGCCGGAACTCGTCGTCAAAGAAGTACATGGTTCAGGCGGCTACGGAATGCTGGTCGGTCCAGCCGCAAGCAAGCGCGAACTGGCCGACTTCCGCGCCAAGCTTATCGCCAAACCCGCGAACTACATCGCGCAGCCGACCTTGGCGTTATCCACCATTCCCGTCTTCGCCAACAGCGGCCTTGCCCCGCGCCATGTCGACTTGCGGCCGTTCGTGCTCGTTTCACCTGACAAGATCGACATCACTCCAGGTGGCCTCACGCGGGTTGCGTTGCGCAAGGGATCGCTGGTCGTCAATTCAAGCCAAGGTGGCGGCACCAAAGACAGCTGGGTCATTGATGATGATTAATCCATGCTAGGCAAAACCGCATCCGGCATATTCTGGCTTTTCCGCTATCTTGAGCGTGCGGAGAATATTGCGCGGCTTATTGAAACGGGCCACCGCTTTACGCTGACCCGCAACAGCGGTCGTCAGGACGAATGGCGCTCCATACTCGCCGCGCTTGGCATGGATGCTGCCTACCGCGCCACGCATCAGGATTACAACGCCGCGCAGGTCGTGGACTATCTGCTCCGTGATAAGCGGAACGCTGGAAACTTACGCAACCTGATTGATAGCACGCGGAAAAATGCGCGGACAACGCGGACCGCCATTACCCGCGAATTGTGGGAGGCGGTCAATGAATGCTGGATCAGCGTCAATGATGCGCTGAAACGCCAAGTGCGCGAGGCCGATCTGCCAGCGACCATCGACCTGATTGAACGGCAAACCGCGATGGTGCGTGGCGCGCTTGAAAACACCATGCTGCGCAATGATGGGTATAATTTCAGCCGCGTCGGCAACTTCATTGAACGCGCGGACAGCATGGCGCGGCTGCTTGACGTCAAATATTATGTGCTGCTGCCGTCGGTGTCTTTTGTCGGATCGTCGCTCGACAATATCCAGTGGGAAACCATCCTGCGGTCGACTTCCGCCTATAGCGCCTATCGCTGGCTGTACCCCGGAAGGGCGAGTGCGTTGGGCATTGCAGAGTTCCTGATTTTAGACCGCCGGTTTCCGCGCAGTCTTGCCTTTTGCTATGGCAAATTGACCGACAATCTGCGGCATTTGGCGATGTCCTATGGCGCGCAGTCCGAAAGCCTTGCGGAGGCCGAACGTATTTACGCAAGATTTGCGTCGCGAACTGCGGCGTCCATTCTGGAAGACGGGCTGCACGAATTCCTCATCGAATTCCTGAGCCAAAACCGGAACCTCGCAAGCTTGGTCGAACAAGAATATAGGTTCAACAGCTGATGCTTTTGTCGATCCAGCACACCACCGAATATCAATTCGACCAACCCGTCCGTTACGCGTTGCAACGCCTGATGTTGCGTCCAAAAAGCGGTGCGGGACAGACGATTATCGATTGGCAACTGCACGTGGACGGCGGTACAATTGAGGCCGAGCATGATGATCCGCACAATAACCACATCACGCTGATTTCGATTGAAGAAGGCCGAACCGCGATTACGATCAGCTGCCATGGTCAGGTCGAAACCGCCGACAATCACGGCATATTGGGCCGGCATCGCAGCCATGTCCCCTTATGGGCGTACAGCCGCCCCACCCGCTTAACGGCATCGGGTCGCGGGGTTCAGAAATTGTTGGCGGGAATTGACCGGTCCGCGCCTGATAAAATTGTTATGCTGCATGAACTGTCGGCGCATATTCTGTCGACCGTTGAATATCGCACAGGCGCAACGGGCGTTGATACCAATGCCGAACAAGCCATTACCGCCGGTGCAGGGGTGTGTCAGGACCATGCCCATATCTTCATCGCCGCCTGTCGTTCGATCGGCATTCCGGCGCGTTATGTCTCGGGCTATTTAATGATGGATGGCCATATAGAACAGACCGCCAGCCATGCCTGGGCCGAAGCCCATCTGGATGGCCTTGGCTGGGTTGGCTTTGATATCTCCAACGGGATCAGCCCCGATGGCCGTTATGTTCGGGTCGCTACCGGCTTTGATTATCGCGATGCCGCCCCCATTTCCGGCATGTCATTCGGCGCGCGCGACAAGAGTATGGTTGTATCCTTGCGTGTCGAACAGTAGGAATCTCGAAACAAGGCGGGGGCCAACGGTACAAGAATGACATATTGCGTGGGAATGTTACTCGACAAGGGCATGGCGTTCATGTCCGATACGCGCACAAATTCCGGCGTCGACAATATCTCGACGTTCCGCAAAATGTTCAGCTGGTCGGTTCCCGGTGAGCGGCACATCACGATGATGACGGCGGGTAACCTCGCCACGACACAGGCATTGATCAGCCAACTCGAAGAACGGACCAAAGCCCCCAATGACCGCAAGCCATCTATCTTGGCTGCACCCACGATGTTTCAGGTGGCTAACATCGTCGGCGCAACGTTGCGTGACACAATATCGGCGCGGGCGCTGACTGGCCCCACTGCCGCCAGCCCGGCCCCCAATTTCAACGCAAGCGTCATTTTGGGTGGGCAGATCAAGGGCATGGCGCCACGGCTTTACCTGATCTACCCCGAAGGCAATTTCATTGAGGCCAGCCCCGAAACGCCATTTTTCCAGATTGGCGAAACCAAATATGGCCGGCCGATTTTGGTGCGCGGATTTGAATCGCATATGTCCTTTGCCGACATCACCAAATTGCTGATGGTGTCGTTCGATTCCACGTTAAAGGCAAATCTGTCGGTCGGCATGCCGCTCGATTTGATGCTGTATAAGAATGACGAATTTCAGGCATTCCACGAACGCCGCATCACGTCAGATGACCCCTATTTCGAGAATATATCCGACAGCTGGAGCACGGCCCTGCGCAATGCGTTCCATTCGCTGCCGGATTATGATTTGGACACCTGACTAGCCATAAAAGGCGCCGACACCTCGGGCCGCACGCGTACCAATCGCCCGGTCGCCTTATCAATCATCGCCCAGGTCGTATTTGCCCGCACAATGACCTTGCCCGCGGCATCGACAAAATCCACCCGCCGGTCAAACTGCGCACCCTTTGGTTCGCTTTCGATCCAAGTATTGGCGGTAACGCTTTGCCCGGGTCCGACATTGCCGCGATAATCAATTTCGTGCCGGGTTACGACCCAGAAATAGGCGGCAATATGTTCCGGCGCGGCCACCGCCTGCCAATGCGATGTCGCCATATCCTGAATCCACCGCACCCAGACGGCGTTGTTGACATGACCGAGCTCGTCAATATCATCCGGTTGCGCGGTAAATATGCGCGTGAAAGGGATCACTTTTGTGATGATGCCATCCCCATTTGCCAAATGATGAACGCCGCCTCTTCGGCATTTTCGCGCAACCGCTCGAACCGTCCAGACTTGCCGCCATGGCCAGCGCCCATATTGGTCTTAAGCAGCAGCACATTGTCGTCGGTCTTCATATCGCGCAGCTTGGCGACCATCTTCGCGGGTTCCCAATAGGTCACGCGCGGGTCATTCAATCCAGCGGTCCAGAGCATGGGCGGATAGGCCTTTGCCGCGACATTGTCATACGGGCTATAGCTGCGGATATAGTCGAAAGCGGCCTTGTCGGTGATTGGGTTGCCCCATTCGGGCCATTCGCCCGGCGTCAGCGGCAGGGTTTCATCCTGCATGGTGTTGAGCACATCGACGAACGGCACGTGCGCTGCAACCGCGCCCCAAAGTTCGGGGTTGGTGTTGACGACAACACCCATCAGCTCACCGCCCGCAGAGCCCCCTGCGGCCACAATCCGGCCAGGCTTGGCAAAGCCCAAATCGATCAGGCCCTTGGCTGAGTCCACGAAATCGTTGAATGTATTGGTCCGCTTGGTCAGCTTGCCATCAAGATACCATTGGTATCCCAGATCATCGCCACCCCGGATATGCGCAATGGCGTAGGCAAAGCCGCGGTCAACCATGCTGAGCCGGTTGGCCGAGAAACCCGGCGGCACGGCATAGCCATAAGCGCCATAGGCATAGAGATAGAGCGGTCCGTTGCCGTCCTTCTTGAATCCCTTTTTGTACACGACAGATACCGGCACCTTCGTCCCATCGCGCGCCGTGATCTCGACGCGTTCGGTTTCGTACAGGCTCTTGTCATAGCCGCTGGGGATTTCCTGCACTTTGAGCGTCGTCATCTTGCCCGTCGCCACGTCATAATCGGTGATCGTGTCGGGCGTAATCATGCTTTCATAGGAAAGCCGCAG
>CALDKP010000336.1 GCA_937898535.1 uncultured Sphingomonadales bacterium
GCCGACGAACATACCGGCTAGCCCTCCGTTGGTTCCGGAAAGCCCGGCGACGCAACCGGCTGTTGCCCCACCTGTAATCACACCACCTGACGTTGCGCCTGCGCCAAAGGCCGTCCCAAAAAAGGGGCCAGTGGATACACTTAAGCCCGGGCAGTTCGTGTGGATCGCACAAGACCGTTATGACGGACCGATCAAAATTGTCGTCGTGCTGGATACGCAGCGGGTCTATGTGTTCCAAAATGACAAGTTGATTGGTTTCAGCACGATCTCGTCCGGAAAAAAGGGCAAGGAAACGCCCATAGGTGCTTTCAATATTCTGCAAAAAAATGTCGATCACAAATCCAACCTCTACAGCAATGCACCAATGCCTTATATGCAGCGGCTGACATGGGATGGGATTGCCATACACGGCGGCTATCTGCCCGGATATCCAGCATCGCATGGCTGCATTCGCTTGCCACTCCCATTTGCGAAGTCATTGTTTGCGGTCACGAAATTGGATCAGGAAGTGGTGGTATTGAAGGATACATCGACGCCGGTAAAGCGGGCTCCGCCCAAGCCAGAGCCAACAGTTGACCCTGCGCCTGTGCCGATGACTAGCGATCCGTTGGCCGACCCGTCCGACACCCCACCTTCTTCGGCTTCAAAACCCGACGTGCGTCCATAAGCACAGGCCATGTTTCGTCGCGGCAGACGTAACTTCGCCGATTGACGTTTACGCTAACGTAAAGTAGTGACGCTAGTGCACACAAGAGGAAAGGCGCCATGGAATCAATTACGCGCGACGAAAGGCGGGCCGATGCCACCATCGATACGCCCGACGCATTTAACCGCGATTCATTCACAATTTCGGATCTTTCGAGCGAGTTTGATGTAACCGCGCGGGCCTTGCGCTTTTACGAAGACCAGGGCTTGATTTCACCCGAACGTTTGGGGCTTGCCCGCATTTATTCCAAGCGCGATCGCGCCCGGCTTGCGTGGATATTGCGTGCCAAGCGCGTTGGTTTCAGCCTTGCTGAAATCCGAGAAATGATTGATCTCTATGACCTGAACGATGGCCGCAATATTCAGCGCCGCGTGACCATTGAAAAATGCCGTGACAGGATCAATCTGTTGAAGGCGCAGCGTGACGATATCGAAAGCGCTATTCACGAGCTTACCGAATTTGTTTCAACCGTCGAAAAGGCAGAGGCGGCAGATAAATCCTCCGCAGCCTAATTTGATATTCCCAGCCAATTAAGGATCGAAAATGCCAAGCTACACCGCCCCCGTCCGCGATATGCAGTTCATTCTCAACGAAGTATTGGCTGTTGAGCGTTTCGCCAATCTGCCCGGCTTTGAAAACGCCAGCGCGGATATGGTCGACGCGATCCTGACGGAAGGCGCCAAATTTGTAGAGGGCGTTCTTTTCCCGTTGAACCAGGTCGGCGACTTGCAGGGCTGCACGCGCCATGAAGATGGCAGCGTCACCACGCCTGATGGCTTCAAGGAAGCCTATAAGCTGTACTGTGAAGGCGGCTGGGGCACATTGTCAGCGCCCGCGGAGTTTGGCGGCCAAGGCATGCCGCACATCGTCTCCATGGCGTTTGAAGAGCTTATGGCAAGTTCAAACATGGCGTTCGCAATGTATCCCGGTCTTACCCAAGGTGCGGTATCGGCGATCTTGGTGAAGGGCAGCGATGAACAGAAAGCCAAATATGCGCCGAATATGATTTCGGGCAAATGGGGCGGGACAATGAACCTGACTGAACCGCATTGCGGAACCGATCTTGGCCTCATCCGCACCAAGGCTGTGCCCAATGGCGATGGCAGCTATGCAGTTTCCGGAACGAAAATCTTCATTTCGTCGGGCGACCATGACCTGACCGAGAATATCATTCACCTCGTCTTGGCCAAAACACCGGGCGCACCGGACAGCGTCAAAGGTATTTCGCTGTTCATCGTGCCAAAGTTCCTGGTGAATGACGACGGCTCGCTTGGCGCGCGGAACACGCTGTCCTGTGGTTCGATCGAACATAAGATGGGCATTCACGGCAATGCGACGTGCGTCATGAATTATGACGGCGCGACGGGTTATCTTGTAGGTGAAGAACATAAGGGCCTCGCGGCCATGTTTATCATGATGAACATCGCGCGTCTGGGCGTTGGTCAGCAAGGCCTTGGCATTGCCGAAGTCGCTTACCAAAATGCCGTGCATTATGCGCAAGATCGCCGTCAAGGCCGCGCGCTGACCGGTCCGCAGGATCTGGAGCAGAAAGCCGACACCCTGTTCGTGCACCCCGATGTGCGCCGCATGCTGATGGATGCCAAGGCGTTTACAGAAGGTATGCGCGCCCTGTGCCTATGGGGCGCGTTGCAAGCCGATTTGCTGCACCATGCGCAAACCGAGGAAGAACGGCAGATGGCGGACGACCTATTGTCGCTGCTGACGCCCGTCATCAAGGGTTATGGCACAGACAAAGGCTATGAAGTCGCCACCAATGCGCAGCAAGTCTATGGCGGCCATGGCTACATCGCCGAATGGGGCATGGAACAATATGTGCGCGATGCCCGTATCGCGATGATTTACGAAGGCACCAACGGCGTTCAGGCGATGGACCTTGTTGGCCGGAAGCTGGCGCAAAATGGCGGCCGGGCAATTCAGGCGCTCTTCAAGATTGTCGACGAGGAATGTGCTACCGCAAAGGGCGGGGCGCTAGCGGATTTCGCGACCCGTCTTGAAAAAGCCAGTGGCGATTTGAAGGCATCGACCATGTGGTTCATGCAAAACGGCATGGCCAATCCGAACAACATCGGCGCTGGCGCGCATCATTACATGCACATCATGGGCATCGTGGCGCTCGGCCTACAATGGCTGCGGATGGCGGAATCGGCGCAACGCGCGCTTGATGCCGGCACAGGCAACGCGCCGTTTTACGAAACCAAATTGGTGACCGCACGCTACTTTGCGGAGCGTTATCTGCCGGATTGCGGGGCACTTCGTCGCAAGATTGAAGCGGGCAGTGAGGCGTTAATGGCCTTGTCGCCGGAGATGTTCGCCGCGGCATAACCGTTCAGCCGTGTCATGCTTAGATACAAAAATGCCGGGATATTATGTCCCGGCATTTTCTGTTTAATCGACGGGCAAAAAGTCCGGGACCGACAAATAACGTTCGCCGGTGTCATAGCTGAAACCAAGAGCACGTGACCCCGCTGGCAATTCGGGCAGCTTCTGCGCGATGGCGGCAAGTGTTGCGCCGGATGAAATGCCGACCAGCATGCCTTCCTCACGCGCGGCGCGTCGTGCTGTTTCTTTAGCCAGTTCGGGATCAACCTGAATGACACCATCCAACAAGGCCGTGTGCAGGTTGGCGGGAATAAACCCTGCGCCAATCCCTTGAATAGCATGCGGTCCGGGTTGGCCACCGCTAATGACGGGCGACAAAGTGGGTTCCACCGCAAAGACCTTCAAATTGGGCCACGCCTTCTTCAAAACTTCTGCGCATCCCGTGATGTGACCACCTGTGCCAACGCCGGTAATCAAGGCGTCAATCGGTGTGTCGGCAAAGTCCGCCAATATTTCCTGCGATGTCGTGCGCACATGCACGTCGATATTCGCTGGGTTTTCAAACTGCTGCGGCATCCACGAACCTGGGGTCTGCGACACCAGTTCCAAAGCACGTTCAATCGCACCCTTCATGCCCTTTTCGCGTGGGGTCAGGTCGAAGCTGGCACCATAAGCGAGCATAAGCCGCCGGCGTTCCAGCGACATGGACTCTGGCATGACAAGGATAAGCTTATACCCCTTGACCGCCGCAACCATGGCAAGGCCGACGCCGGTATTTCCGGACGTCGGTTCAATGATCGTGCCACCAGGTTTCAGGCTGCCGTCTTTCTCAGCTGCCTCGATCATCGCAAGACCAATGCGGTCCTTGATTGAACCACCGGGGTTTGACCGTTCGGATTTGATCCAGACTTCAGCATTGGGGAACATGCGCCCCATCCGGATGTGCGGGGTATTGCCGATGGTTTCGAGGATCGATTGGGCTTTCATGGATTGCTTCCTCTATATTGCGGTTCAAATGTACGGGCGTTTTTGAGCTCGGGGAATAGCCGCGCCCACATTCCAGTAATCAATATGGCACCAACGCCGCCGAATACAACCGCGCCAACAGGTCCAAGGGCCGCCGCCGCCACACCGGACTGTAGCTCGCCCAATTCATTGGAGGCCGAAATGGCGAGGCCAGACACGGAACTGACGCGTCCGCGCATTTCATCAGGGGTGTTGAGCTGCACCAACGATGACCGGACATAGACCGACAGCATGTCCGACGCGCCAAGGATAATGAGTGATATCAAAGCGACCGCCATGCCCGCACCCATATTCAGGAACCCGATGCGCGCTTCACCAAAGACACGGCTGCCAATTTCATGGCTTAAGCCAAACCCGATGGTTGCGACGCCAAAGACGACCACTGCCCAAAGCATTTTTGCGCCGACATTGTGTCGTAATGGCCTGATTGCGAGCATAAGCGCAACGACGGAGGCTCCGACTGCTGGCGCGGCGCGCAACTGGCCAAGGCCGTCTGGCCCGACCATCAGGATATCGCGCGCATAAACGGGCAGCATCGCGGTGGCGCCTGCAAGTAAGACAGCAAATAGGTCAAGGGTAATGGCACCCAACAGAAATCGTTCGGACCATGTATACCGCAGACCATCGATCATTTGCCTTATGGGATGGATCTTTCTTTCCATGCGGGGCGGATGGACTGGCTTCACAAAGCTCAAGCTTATTGTCGCGGCAAACATCAAACCAGCCGAAACCCAATAAGGCAGCGATGCACTCTCGGCGAACATCAGTCCACCTGCGGCTGGACCAAAAACAGACCCGACTTGCCACGCGATTGAACTCAGCGCGATGGCGCGCGGCAATGATGCCGGTGGAACAATGTTGGGCGCGATCGCCGACATCGAAGGTCCGACAAATACGCGGGCAACGCCGTGCAATGCGGCAAACAGGAAAAGCAGGGGCAGGGTAAGCCCATCGATATAGGTGAACCAACCAAGCGCCAGCGCCACCATCATGTCGATGCTGTTGGCAAGCCGCGCGACCGTGCGGCGTTCCCACCGGTCGGCAGCCCATCCGGCTACGGGGGTCAACAACGCAAGTGGTACGAATTGCACAAGGCCAAGTAACCCCAGCTGTAGCGATGCTTCGCGAATCGACATGCCATAGTCACTGCGCGCGATGTCATAGGATTGATAACCGATGACGACGACCATCCCCATTGTCGCCAGCACCGCCATAAAGCGTGCGAGCCAGTAATAGCGAAAGTCAGCTATGCTGAGCGGGTGGATGTTGGGTTCAGTGTCAGACATGAAACATACGCCTATCGGCTGGTGTTGCCCAAGGCAATGAAGAGATTTTTGTTGGCGACGCTAGTGGCCATTTCGTGATGCCAGCCATTATCCTGCATCTTCGGGCATGCCGTGATAGTCATTGATCGTTTCGAAGATGGTGGTGAGCGCGGTCTGTTCCTCGGCAGAAATCTCTGGCCTCCATATTTCGAATAACAATATAACGCGGGTGCCTGTGCTTTTATTCCACGCCTCATGTTCGAAGCTGTCGTC
>CALDKP010000337.1 GCA_937898535.1 uncultured Sphingomonadales bacterium
CGACGGCGAAAACGCCATGCGCGCGGCGATCCAACGCATCCAGACCGAAGCGGAAGAAGCCGTGCGCGCCGGCAAGCGCCACGTTATCCTTTCCGACGAGAATATCGGACCTACCCGCGCGGCCCTGCCCATGATCCTCGCGGCGGCAAGCGTGCGGCAGTCCTTCAGGATTGGCTATCGCGCACGCCGACCGAACGCGCGGGGCTCTTGGTCGATTTGCATCGCTGTTGGTCAACGGCTAAGGGGGACCCCCAGATTTCGACCAGCGGACATACGCCGACAACGGAGGTTTATGCCGAACATGCGCTCGAGATGTTTCAATGGACTGAGCGACTATTGGGCGAAGTAACCCGTGCGCAATATGCCGATCGGCTGGCGCGCGCATTGGCCATCGGCAAGGAATTTGCGGCGCAATATAGCCGCGCGAAACATGCCATCGGCGCGGTTGATTTTGATGATATGATTCGGCGCACGGCCGAACTTTTGCAGCATGGCCAAATGGCGCAATGGGTGCGGTTTAAACTCGACAAGCAGATCGACCATATCTTGGTGGATGAGGCGCAGGACACCAACAAAGCGCAATGGGATATCATCAGCGCGCTGAGCGACGATTTTTACAGTGGCATGGGTGCCAATCCGGAAAAGAACCGCACGCTGTTTTCCGTCGGTGATTTCAAACAAGCAATATACGGGTTTCAGGGGACCGCACCCGAACGATATGAGGAAGCGGGCCGCTATTTTGCCGAACGCATTGATGCCGCCGGAAGCGAACTGAAACGGCTTACCTTGTCGCGCAGTTTCCGTTCGACCGCGCCGATACTCGATTTTGTAAACGCGGTGATCGATGGGTCTGGCCCTGCGGATTTTGGCATCAACGATATCATTGACCCGCATTACAGCGAAAAGCCGCATTTTGGCATGGTTGAGCTTTTGCAGCCCATATCCGCAAAGCCGAACGCAGCGGGCGATAGCGATGCGTCGGAAGACGAAGAAGACTGGTTCAGCGACGAAAAACGCGCGTTGGCCGAACGATTGGCCGATCATGCAAAGGCGCTCATTGACGAGAAACCTTGGCTGGAAAGCCAGGGGCGTCATTTGGAGCCGGGCGACATCATGTTCCTGTTGCGCAGCCGCGGTGACATGGCGTCGCTGCTGGTCGCGCAATTGCATGAACGCAACGTAGCGGTCGCGGGCATCGACAGGTTGAAGCTCTTGCAGCCTTTGGTGGTGCAGGACCTACTGGCGGCCATCAAATTTGTGCTGCAACCCAACGATGACCTGAGCCTTGCGTGCTTGCTGGTTTCGCCCATTATCGGGTGGACCCAGGAACAGTTGCTGGCGCACGGCTATGTCGGTGATCGCGAAGGCAGCCTGTGGCAGCATATCCGCGTGAAGCCCGAACTCGCCGATGATCTTGCGCCTTTGCGCGATATGCTCGCCGCAGCTGATTTCACTACCGTATATCATTTCCTTGAACAGATTTTGTCCGGACCAATTGGTGCGCGGCGCAAATTTGCCGCGCGTTTGGGACGCGAGGTTTTGGTCCCTATCGAGGAAATGTTGAATTCGGCGCTGCAATTCGAACAACAGCATGGCGGTGGCCTGCAAAAGTTCATGGCGTGGTTCGACCGCGGTGAAATTGAAATCAAACGCGAAAGCGACAGCGGCACCAAAGAAGTCCGTGTCATGACTGTCCATGGTGCCAAGGGCTTGCAAGCGCCCGTGGTCATTTTGGCGGACATTACGTCTGATCCCACCAAAAAGCCCGATCAGTCGGTCGAATTGTTAATGGATGAGGGGCAACGCACGCCTTTGCTGCCCATGCGCAAAAGCGAGCAGTCAGGCCGCTTGCAAGAAATCGTCGATATGCAGAAGACCCGCGAACTGCAGGAGCATAAGCGACTGTTATATGTGGCCATCACGCGCGCGGAAGAGCGGCTGATTATGGCGGGTTCGTTGGGCATTAGCCGCAAGGGCGAGGCACCTGCCGAAAGCTG
>CALDKP010000338.1 GCA_937898535.1 uncultured Sphingomonadales bacterium
CTTTGGCGCAGTTGATCCCGCTTTATCGTGATCCGCGCTCGGACATGCCGGTGACGCAGTTCGACATGAAATATGCCGAAGCGGCGGGGCTGGTGAAGTTCGACTTTCTCGGGCTCAAAACGCTGTCGGTGCTGCAAAAGGCGTGCGAACTGGTCGAGGCGCGGACCGGCGAGCGGCCCGATCTCGACGGTTTGGCGTGGGATGACGAGGCGGTCTATGCGCTGCTCCAGCGCGGCGAAACGGTCGGCGTGTTCCAGCTGGAATCCGAAGGGATGCGGCGAACGCTTGCTGCGGTTAAGCCAACCAATTTCGGCGATATTATCGCGCTCGTGTCGCTCTACCGCCCGGGCCCAATGGACAACATCCCGATGTTCGGTCGACGCAAGAATGGCGAAGAGAGCATCGAATATCCGCACCTGCTGCTCGAGCCGGTATTGAACGAAACATACGGTATCTTCGTCTATCAGGAACAGGTTATGCAGGCCGCCCAGATTTTGGCGGGTTACAGCCTTGGCGAAGCAGATTTGCTGCGCCGTGCGATGGGTAAGAAGATTCAGGCCGAAATGGACGCGCAGCGCGAACGTTTTGTAACCGGCTGCGCTACCCATGCCATTCCGCCTAACCGGGCAAATGAGCTGTTCGATTTGATCGATAAATTTGCTGGATATGGCTTCAACAAGAGCCACGCCGCAGCCTACGCCGTGCTTGCATATCAAACAGCATGGGTGAAAACCCATCATCCGGAAGAGTTTTTCGCCGCATCGATGTGTTTCGACATGCATCAGACGGACAAGCTTGCGATATTCATGGATGATATGCGTCGCTTAGAGGTCGTTTGCCATCCGCCCGACATCAACCAAAGCGATGCCGAGTTCACCGTTGAGACCAACGCCCATGGCGAACATGCCGTCCGATATGCATTGGGGGGCATAAAGAATGTCGGCGAACGCGCCATGGAAGTGCTTGTGGCGGAACGGACCGCGGCGGGGCTTTTCAAAAGCCTGGATGATTTCGCCAACCGGGTTGATCCCAGTCAGATAAATCGGCGCAGCCTTGAAAATCTGGCTGCTGCTGGCGCGTTCGACGCGCTGGAGCCTAATCGCGCCGCGGTGCATGGCGCTGCAGAAACGCTTCTGGCCGCAGCGCAATCTGCGCGCGATTCCCGTGAAAGCGGGCAGGGCGGGCTGTTTGGTGAAGGCGGGTCAGACATGGCGGCCTTGCGGATTGATGGGCGATTATCATGGGCTCCGGGCGAGCAGATGAATCAAGAAAAGGACGCCTTTGGCTTTTATTTTTCTGCCCACCCATGTTCGCAATATGATGCGCTGGCGGCCAGCCATGGTGCAAAACCCTATGCGGTTTGGCTGGAGAGTGGCCCCATACCAGAGGGCGTTCGTCGCGCGGCCACCATGTCTGCGCTCATTGAAGGCGTCCGGTGGCGCGAATCCCGCAAGGGTAAACGTTTTATGATTGCCGATTTTTCGGACATGAGCGGACAGTTTTCGGTGCGCTGCTTTGATGAGGCCGTGGGCAGTCAACTGGCCGAATGGGCAAAGGATGCCGAATGCCTATTGCTGCATTGTGAAATGGATATGCGGGCAGGGGACGAAGTGCCAAGCTTCACCGTGAAAAGCGCAAAGGCCCTCAGCGGGCTGACAAGCGTATCGCGGCTAAAAATGCAGATGGATGTGTCGCAAGAAACCGCCATTGCACGTTTGGCAGAGATGGTTGAACCGCTGCAAGGCGGGCGGAGCGAACTCATCATCAAAACGCGGTCTTCCGATGGCCGATGGGTGCAGATCGTGCTGGGCCGCAAATACCGTATAGACGCGTCTTTGCTGGACCAAGTAAAGGGCATTGAGGGCATAGATAATGTTGAACTTTCACCGATTGGGCCGAGCCTAGCATTGGTGCATTGATCAGCAACAAACACGGAAATATACGCCAAGAATATTGGCAACGTCAGATGAGGGAGAGCTTTGATGTACGGCACGATG
>CALDKP010000339.1 GCA_937898535.1 uncultured Sphingomonadales bacterium
AAGCGGGATGTACACCCGCGGCGCACTCGCTCATCACCGATAGCGTCCCGCCTGAAAAGCGGTCGTCGGCCATCGCCTTTTTCGGACTTGGCGTTCCCATAGGTAGCCTGTTCGGGTTGATCATCGGCGGCATCGTCAACGATCTTTATGGCTGGCGCGCCGCGCTCTTTCTGGTGGGCGCACCGGGATTGGTGCTGGCGCTCATCCTGCCCATGATCATCCGGGAGCCACGGCGCACGGACGGCCCCGTCCGCGATGCGGCGCACAGCGGGCCGAAGAAAGTCGAGCTGCGCGTCGGCGAGGCGTTCCGGGAAGTCTTCTCCTCACGCGCCTATCTCTACATTTTCATCGCGGCGTCCTTCACCGCCTTTTTAAGCTACGGCAAGGGCCTGTGGACGATCAGCTTCTTCATCCGTTCGCACGGGCTATCAACGACCGAGGCGGGGCTCGCTATGGCGGTCGCGCTTGGTATTTCCGGTATCATCGGCACATGGCTTGGCGGGAAAATGGCCGATGTTTTTGGCCAGCGTGACAAGCGGCATATCTTGACGCTGCCAGCCATCGGCATGGCGATCGCCGCACCGATTTTGTTTGCCGGATATTGGGCCGAAGATTGGCGGATTGCCGTCGCTTTGCTCATTCTGCCGACCATATTGAATTCGGCTTATTACGGCCCTGCTTATGGATGCGTCCAAGGCCTTGTCCGGCCAGAGGCGCGCGCAATTGCAGCATCGCTTGTGGTCTTTGGGCAAAATCTCATCGGGCTTGGAATGGGCCCATTGTTGTTCGGCGTGCTATCCGATTGGCTGCAACCCATGGCCGGCGATGAAAGCGTCCGTTGGGTGCTTTATGGCGCAGCCTGGCTTGGGCTGATCCCCGCCTTCTTCTTCTGGCGCGCTAGCTTGCGGCTGAACGCAGAACTGAAAAGCGGTTAATCCGCAAACGGGTCGCGCACCAAAATCGTGTCTTCGCGCTGCGGAGACGTCGATACCAAGGCGACGGGCGTTTCGATCAGTTCCTGAACGCGGGTGATATATTTAATCGCCTGTGCAGGAAGGTCGGCCCAGCTGCGCGCGCCAGCGGTCGTTTCCTGCCAACCGGGCATTTCTTCGTAAATCGGCTCGACCGAAGCCTGTTCTGCGGCGTGCGCGGGCAGATAATCATATACCTTGCCGTTCAGGCGGTAGCCCGTGCAGATTTTGATCGTGTCAAAACCATCCAAGACATCCAATTTCGTCAGCGCAATGCCAGTGACACCGGACACCGCACAGCTTTGGCGCACGATTACCGCATCGAACCAACCGCAGCGGCGTTTTCTACCCGTCACGGTTCCAAATTCATGACCACGTTCGCCCAGCCGCTGGCCCGTTTCATCTTCCAACTCGGTGGGGAAAGGTCCCGAACCAACCCGCGTGGTATATGCCTTCACAATGCCCAGGACAAAACCGGCAGCACTTGGTCCAAGACCCGAACCAGCCGCGGCAGTACCCGACACCGTGTTTGACGATGTCACAAATGGATAGGTGCCATGGTCGACATCCAGCAAAACGCCCTGCGCGCCTTCAAACAATATCCGCGCGCCTGCCTTGCGCACTTGGTTCAACCGCTTCCACACTGGCTGCGCATATTCGAGAACGAATGGCGCAATTTCCTTAAGGTCAGCAATCAGGCGGGCGCGGTCTACCGGCGGCTCGCCAAAACCGGCGCGTAGCGCATCATGGTGCGCGCACAAACGATCCAATTGCGCATCAAGCGCATCCAAATGCGCAAGGTCGCAAACGCGAATGGCGCGGCGGCCAACCTTATCTTCGTAAGCAGGGCCAATACCGCGCCCCGTCGTGCCGATCTTGCCCGAACCGGCGGCGGCTTCACGCAAACCATCCAAATCACGATGGATGGGCAAAATCAGCGCGCAATTGTCGGCCAGCGCGAAGTTTTCGGTCGTAATCGAAACGCCCTGCCCACGCAGCTTCGTCATTTCGTCGCGCAATGCCCATGGGTCCAGAACAACGCCATTGCCGATGATCGACAGCGTGCCCGTCACGATACCCGACGGCAGCAACGACAATTTATATACATTTTCGCCGACCACCAAAGTGTGGCCCGCATTATGTCCGCCCTGAAACCGGACCACTGCGTCGGCGCGTTCCGCCAACCAGTCGACAATCTTACCTTTTCCCTCGTCGCCCCATTGAGCGCCAATTACGGTTACATTTGCCATCAGATATTCCCTGTCAAAGCCAGATAGCTCTGGGGCCTTTTTCTGCGCAGGAGCTTTTTCCTGCGAAGGGATTCGCCATGTGCTCCGTTATGATTATGATGGCGCTGCGTCCACCCTAAAGCATCGTGCTGGACGATTTCAGACTATAACTGCCTGCCCGTTGATCCATACATGGGTGCAGCCCAGCACGGCGGCGATGTCATTCTCGTCCAACGCTGCAACGGTAACCCAACCTTCGCTGCGCAATTTCGCTCCGGTGGCAGCATCGGTGCCGAGCGGCAGGAAAAGACGCTGCACGGTGCTTTCTTCGGCCAAGTCAATCAACGGGTCTGGATACAGATCGGAAGAGCGTCGTGTAGGGAAAGAGTGTCTTCGCCTGTGTAGA
>CALDKP010000340.1 GCA_937898535.1 uncultured Sphingomonadales bacterium
TTGTGTTGTGGTGTTATCGCTGGCCGGTTGGCCGCTGAGTTTCTGGTTGATCGTTTGCGCGGCCTGCGCCGATAGCCGTAATCGCCGGGATGCCAGACGATTGTTCGCCGCCAACTCGCGCGAGTCCCTTGTCGGCAGTCCGCAGGGCATTGAAGAGGTTTTGATTGCGTGTGACGACGCGGATGCCTTGCAGCAATTTCGCAGGGTCAGATGACGTCAGCATTTCCGCGACCTTGCGAGAAACATTCTCATTAATCCGATTCTTTCCTTTAAGAGCGCCGTATGCCAGCGCGGCATTCATGACAGCGCCGGGATCGGAAAACGGGTTCATTCCGCCGCCTGAGAATCCATAGGCACCGCCTGCCAAGCCAAGCTCCGCAAGCTGACGCGCTGTCGTTGAATTCCCCTGAACGGCGTTGCGGGCCATATCCATGATGCCTTCGACGCGAAGTCCGGCCTCAAGTTCGGCGGCCTTTTCTCTGCCGAGTGCAACATTGAGCTTTTCGCGCGCCGCTGGAGATTCAGCGATCTTGTTTAGAACACTGCGCCGGTCACCCACGCGGTTTATGTTCGAGATAAACTCCGAAACAAAACCGTCCTGAAACAACTGCCGCTCTAGGGGCGTCATTTGCGACAACGCCCGCCGCACATCGGAATTCGGAACGTTCTTTGTCACATAGTTCTTGCCAGCCTCAAGTGAGTCCTGAGCGTCGAAGAAATGAGCAGCGCCAGCCCTCGCCTTGGCATAGCTTGGGACCGCTTCGTCCAACTTACTGACAATAACGTTTTTGACCTCAGTCAGAGTGCCAACGTCTTCGTTCTTTCCGGCGCGCTTGGCAACATTGATGTCTTGATCGATCTGGCGCTTCACCAAGTCCCAGAACTCTAGCGTCGGCTTGCCATTATTAACCCACCTCTCCGGCGTGGCCGCCGTCAGTGATCCGCTTGCCGATTTGTTTTGAGCCTGCTTGAGCGCGGCGCTGACTGCATCCTGCACGACTGGCGCTTGCGACAATTCGGAAAGCTGATCGTCCCAAATGCCCGCACGGCCTTCGGCGTAGGCCTTTGCGTAGGCGGGACGATTGACTGACTTTGCTACATCGGTCAGCGCTTGCGCTTGCGCGTTAGCATCTGGAAAATGGAACGTATGGCGCAGCCACCCCGTCACACGGTCTGACTGCCCCTCAAATCTATCGTTGATCGTGCGCGATAGCGCAGCGCGTCCTTCTGGTGATGTGTTCGCGGCAGACCGCGCAAGCGCCCTTGTCGTCTCGCCGCCCAAGTCCATGATCGTTGCAGGGCCGCCCTGTTGGCGACTTGCCGCGAACTCCTGTGGCGTTAGCCTACTTGCTGCGGTTGGGTCAGCCTGCATATCCCGCTGGATGGATGTAGCGACTCGCCTAGCCGCTTCATCTTCGGGGTTTCGGATACCGCGCAACGTGTTTGCAATTGGACCAGCAGCCGCCCTGGTGCCACGAATGACGCCTTCAACCGCAGCAGGAGCAACGCCGCCCAAGGCACCGCCAATGGCTGCGCCGGTCGCGCCGCGTGAAAGGCTGTCAACTACTCCGTTGCCTTCACCTACTCCCGACAGCCCGCCAAGGCCTGCTCCAACAGCCGCGCCCGTTGCCATGCGCGCCGGGAGTGTTGCCGCACCGGCACCCGCCCCGATAGGCAGCGCAACTGCCCCTGCGATATTACCCGCCAAATTGGCGACCGGATGCTGTTCTTCGGCCTGCTTGTTAAGCGCGCGCTCACGCCCAACAACATCGTTATATTTTGACTCGGCGTCTTTATCGCCAAACCAGTATTTTGCGAGTCCCATGATCAAATGGTCGATGCCTTCGCGACGAGTCCCGTCGCTGAATGTCGGACCTTCTTCAGAGCCGCCAGCCGCCGCAATACCCTTCAGTTCGTCGTAAAAGTTAGCAGTAATACCCTGCGCTGCCCCGCGAGCCGCAGCATCAAGCGAGCCGCGATCCGTCTTCGTCATATCCATGGACACGCGCGTAGGCGCTGTCTGCCCCTGCGCTGTCTGCACAGGATTTGCAAAGCCGGTATCGCTGTTAGCTAACGGCGCTGCGTCCCACCAATTGCCAGCCGCAGCCGGTGTCTTCGCGGGTTCTGCGAGTGGTGCGCTATCCCACCAATTCGCCATTAGGGCTTAACCCGCTGCGTGCCATCAGGCGCGGTGAAGGTTGAGCCAGACGGAAGCGCGTCATACTGCTGCTGCGTGATGCCCTGCGTCTGCTGGACCGGCGCGCGAGTCATGCCACCTTGCGGCTTGTAGAACTGGCCGCCGCGCATCTCGGTCGCGCGCTGTTCGTTGAACTTGAGGCGGTTCTGAGCCAAGCCGATGGCTCTGTCATATATCTTCTGGCGCACTGCATCAGGCAGCCCTGACGATCCTTGAATGTCGAGCATAATTTTGCGCTCGCCTTCTGTCGGATTACCGCCGAAGATCGATTTAAGCTGCGTGAGCGCGTTTGATGTCACTACATTATCGAGCTCGACCGTATCTCGCGAAGTTTGGTTGCCAAGCACGGACCCAACAGCGGCGATATTTCCTGCGCCCTTGAAGCCCATTGCTTTCGGCGAAAGCTCTTTTGCTTTGTTGAGCGCGTCAATTGCCGACTTGGCGGTCATGACATGATCATCCGCCTCCAGAATCGCCTTTTTATCTGTGGCAGTAAGCGGCTGTGCATCTTCACGCGGCATTTTCCCGGTGAGAACGTAGCTGTTATAGGCCGGGTTTTCTGGCGTCAGACCGAGTGACGCCGCTGCGGCCTTGCGCTGCTCCGTCTGCGCTTGCACGGTCGTGTTGCCCTCCGGCAGCTTTCCGGTCAGCACATAAGCGCGTCCCTCCGGCGTCGTCGGATCAATTCCATATGCGGCAGCAGCCTTCGCGCGCTGGGCTGCCGTTTCTTCCGGCCCCTGATCTGCGCGAGCCGCAGCACGAGCCTGCAGGCCATAGGAACGATCCGCATTTTGCTGGGCACGCTTTGCTTCTTCCTGACGAAACGCGAAGTCCCGCGCATCTCGCTCGCCCTGCGTCTGCTGATTCTGCAAAGTGACGCCAAGGTTCGCCAGCGACAAATCACCAGATGCCAGCAACACGCGCGGGTCAATCTTTTCGCCCTGCCCAAGCTGCGCCAGTGTTTCGCGGCGAGCCGTATCTGCGGCGGCCTGCTTATAGACTTGGCCGAGATTCGCCAGCGAGGTGAAGTCCAGCGACTGCGGAGCGGCGTAGCCGGGGAGATTGAGTGGTGCGACTGCCATTCTTAGGCTGCCTTCTTAAACAAACTCGATCCAAGACCGCCGCCACCAGCAAGGCTGGTCCCGAGGGTTGCGAGGGAGAGAGCGCCACCAAGTAGATTCTTGGCTCCAGCCGCCTTCCCTGCTGCTTCAGCGTTATTCGCCCCGACAACACCACTGGTGTAATTGCCCTGCAACCCGATGCGGTTTGTTGCGTCCGTCTGGCCGAGATCGGCCAAGCTCTGTTGAACACCTGCCCCGCTAGTGGTCGCGGAAAGCTCGGGAGAAATGTACCCACCCAACCGATCCATCCAGCTTCCGTAGGTCTGATCTGCAAGACCGGTGCCGAACTTTATGGCGTCGATATCCGCGTTTCCCGAGTCCAACATCCCTGCACCGGCACGACGGCGATTCAGTGCGTCCAATCCGCTATCAAGCGTAAATTGATAGCCAGGACCAGCCTGAAACGCTTCTGTCGCACGGGCATTACCGTCCGTGCCATTGACCCCCAGCGCATCCAAGCCGAGTGAGGTCGCGCCCCCGTACTTCTTCGCGAGATCGGCAAGGGAGCCGTATGCTGTGTCGAGGGCGGCCTTGGAAGTGTCATATCCCTTGTCGAGATATCCAAGCCCGGTAGTCAAATATCCAGACAGCGCTGCGCGATTTCGGTCAGCAGCTTCCTTCTCGGCGGCTCCGCCGAATAGCGTGCCAAAAAATGATGCCATTACGTGAACCTCGCGAAATCGCCGTGTAGGCGCTGTCTTTCTTCCGCTACAACGCGAGCGGCTACGTCTTTATCCTTGAAGCGACCAATGAGCCTGAATTTTCTGTCCGCCATTATGTAGGCATCCCACTTCCGTTCGCCTTTATTGTAGGAGACGCCCTTGACTCCGCTGGAGCTGTTGCTGTGGCGCGTACGGTTTTGCATGTTTTGACATGCGCTGGCTTCTCGCAAATTCGCCCAACGATTATTCGAGGGATCGGTATCAATATGGTCGATCTGATCTTCAGGTTCGCTTCCGGAAACCAGCTTCCAAATTATTCGATGCGCCTTGAAGGTCGTGTTGTTCAGACCCACGACCCAATAGCCGTCCTTCTTCAAGGAGCCAGCGATGTCTCCCGCACATCGCTGCGCGCGTGAAACGCGCCATCGCAGTTCACCGGTTAGGGCGTTATAATCAAATAGGCGCGCTAGCTCTTGTTGCGAAGGCATTGGCTTCGTTTTGACTTTATACATATGGCCCCGTCGGTACTGAAAAATTGCTTGTCCATCTGGACGCGCCAACGCTGAGACGAAATTCATCAATCATTGCCGAGAAGCCTGTCCCAGCATCTCCCGATCGGCCAATCGTGAACGGCTGAGAACTTGAATTGACGGACGACAGCGTATCGACATCTTCCTGTGAGCCGTTGATGAACAGCCGGAAGGTTGTGCCCGATTTTGTCAGTGCGATATGATCCCAAGTCGAAGTACTAGCGAACCCGGTCAAGCTTACTAGGGTAATCTGAGCGCCAGCGCCTGAGTTAATAATGTTCGCCCCTATCAACCCAGCGCCGCCGAACCGGGCCATCGTGAACGAGGTTGAGATTGCCGTGCCCCCGCTATTGATCTGCCCGCATAGCCCGTAACCCGTCGCCCCGACCCCGTTGTTGTTCAGCCAAAAGTCAACCGCGAAATCTTGCGTGCCGATATTGAAATCAGAGTGCGCTGGCGTCGTGATATAGCCAGCAGAACCGAGCATTGACGACGGACCGAACTTTGCCGCCGAAGTGCTGGTCGTTGCGTTCGTCGGCGTCCACGTGTGAGATGAGCCGCCAGCATTCACATCCGTAAACGTCGTCCCGCCGTTGCTGCCATCCATGTGCAGCAGGATTTTCGTGAAGACGTCATTGCCGGGCACGCCATTGCTTGAGATCAGCCCAAGCCCGAAATGGCTCACGCGATCAGGCTCCCGCTTAACTGCCAGGTATCCGTTGCGCGCTTGTAGAGCGTGGCGCTTGCGTACTGCCCCGCAATCGACTTGTAGCTCGCAAGCGACGTAATCGTGACGCCCGAGCCTTGCGCCAGTGTGGTCTTACCCGCTCCGGTTTGCGTGACTTCGATCTGTGTCCCAACGGGGAAGGCCACGGACGAATTTGGCGGCACCGTCACCGTAACAGGCGACGAATTGGAGAACTCGCAGATAATCCCTGCGTCCGACAGAACAAACGTGTAAGACGTTCCCGTCTGCGGATTGATGGTCCGCGTAATGTCCGACTTGGCAGCAATCGCTGCATCAATCGCCGCAAAGTCCACATCCGAGAGCGGCTGAAGCGTCTCTAGAAACTTGAGAACGAGATACCAGTCAGGATTGATCGCGTTGCCGATCTGAATGGGAACATTCTGACCGGGGATCGTTACTTTGCGAGCCATCAGCGAAGCGCCTCAGCCTGCATATCTGCGCCCATAAAGCCGAACGGCACATTACTCGATTCATCGAAGCGGAACCGAACTCCCTGAACTTCTGCATGACCCCACAAGGCCGAACGCACGCGACCGGCGGTCAACGATTGACGGCCAACCTTGATTTGCCTTCCCGGACTCCATGACGTGCCGCCATCGCGGGAAATCGAAATCTCAACGTCAGGAT
>CALDKP010000341.1 GCA_937898535.1 uncultured Sphingomonadales bacterium
CGACACCGATGCTCTGGCGGCACGCTATGGCGAAATTGGAACCGAAAAATCGGTCCGTTACGCGTTGGACGCGGCGAAGTATCAGGCGCTTCCTGGCCTGTCATATGACACCAAGCGCAAGCTTGATATCTTACGCGGTGGAATCGTGCTTCCCGCACCGACAACAGCGGGTGCAGCGGCTGAACTTGCGACCATCACCACCAAGCTGCAGTCGGCTTATGGCAAAGGCCGTGGCACGCTTAACGGCAAGGAAATCAACGGTTCCGATATTGAGGCTGCGATGGGATCAAGCCGCAACCCTGAAGAACTGAAAGAAATGTGGGTGAGCTGGCATGACAATGTCGGCGCGCCCATGGGCAAGGATTATGCCCGGATGGTCGAAGTCGCCAATCAAGGCGCGACCGAGCTAGGCTATGCAGATGTCGGCGCGATGTGGCGTTCAGGCTATGACATGCCAGCCGATGACTTTGCCAAGCTGACGGACAAATTGTGGCTTGAGGTTAAGCCGCTTTATGACGAATTGCACACCTATGTCCGCACGCAGTTGAACAAGAAATATGGTGATGCGGTCCAATCCAAGACAGGGCCCATTCGCGCCGATTTGCTGGGCAATATGTGGGCGCAGGAATGGGGCAACATTTATGATGTTGTCGCGCCTCGGGGGGCTGGTGATATCGGTTATGATATTGGCGCGTTGCTGGTTGCCAAGGGTTATAAGCAAACCGAAGTCGCCGATTTTAGCGCCAATCGCGGCAAGGCGGAAAAGGACATGGTCAAGGTCGGCGAAGGCTTTTTCTCGTCGCTTGGCTTTGCTCCGCTGCCCAAAACCTTTTGGGATCGCGCGCAGTTTATCAAGCCCTCCGACCGTGAAGTTGTCTGCCATGCCTCTGCATGGGATATCGATAATGTCGACGATCTGCGCATTAAGATGTGCATCAAGGTTAAATCCGATGACTTCGTGACCATCCATCACGAGCTTGGGCATAATTATTACCAGCGGGCTTATAACAAGCAGTCATATTTATATTTGAATGGCGCGAATGATGGTTTCCATGAAGCGATTGGCGATGCCGTCGCTTTGTCCATTACGCCGAATTATCTGGTCCAGATTGGCCTGTTGGATGCCAGCAAGGTTCCCGGAGCGGACAAGGACAATGGGCTATTGCTGCGCCAAGCCATGGATAAGGTCGCGTTCCTGCCATTTGGATTGCTGATCGACAAATGGCGCTGGGGTGTTTTCAATGGTTCCATCACGCCAGCCAATTACAACAAGGGCTGGACCGACTTGCGTTTGCAGTATCAGGGAATTGTCCCGCCTGTGGAGCGTCCCGCGGACCGTTTCGACGCCGGTGCGAAATATCATATTCCCGGCAACACGCCATATACCCGATATTTCCTTGCGCGGATTTTGCAGTTCCAATTCTACAAGGCTGCTTGTGATATCTCGGGCTGGAAAGGCCCTCTTCATCGTTGTTCATTCTACGGAAACAAGGAAGTGGGTTCGCGATTGAATGCAATGCTGGAGATGGGGGCATCAAAGCCTTGGCCAGATGCGTTGCAAGCATTCACGGGAACGCGCGAAATGTCGGGCAAACCAATGCTTGAATATTTCGCCCCACTCATGAAATGGCTCAAGGCGCAGAACAAGGGCGCTTCAAAGGGCTGGTAAGGAAAATAGGCCCCGTCGTTATAGGCGGGGCCCATTTGGTTTTTCATTAAGCTGCGGTCTTAGGTGGCGTTTTAGCGGGTGCTGCCTTTTTAGGTGCAGGTTTTGCCGCCGCAGCTGGCTTTGTCGCCTTCGCTGTTGCCGGTTTCGCAGGCGCTTTCGGCGCGGGCTTCGTTACGGCTGCTTTTTTAGCAACGGGCTTTTTGGCCGCTGGCTTCTTTGCCGGTGCCTTTTTTGCGCCTGCTTTGCTGTCATAAACCTTTTTTCCAGCGACGGCTGCTGCGGCAGTTGCGATGACCGCACCTGCGACGGCTGCGCTCTTGCCGGGGTTTTCCTTGATGACGGACCCGGCAGTCGCAGCTGCGGTAGACGCTTGATCGACTGCGGATTTTGCCGTTGTTGATGCAGACTGCGCTACCGAACGTGCGCTGCCCGTCAAACCGTCGGCGAATGCGCGGAACTTATTCAACAGCTTGTCGAGCGGTCCGGTGTTTTCGGGTTTCTTCGGCATGGGCCGTTTCTCCTTGGTTATACTTTGGGGATAATCAGTTGGTTCAGTTTTCGTTCCTGACCCTATCTAAAGGGCGGTTCGTTAAAGGCCCGAAGTTTGCGACTGTGCAGGCTATTTCCCGCTTCCCGAAGCAGCTCACATGTCTGGATGCCGATTTGTAAATGGGCGGCGATCGCCTCTTCATAGAAACGGTTGGCTTGCCCGGGCAGCTTTATTTCACCGTGCAGCGGTTTGTCGGACACACAGAGCAATGTGCCATAGGGTACACGGAAGCGATATCCTTGGGCCGCGATGGTCGCCGACTCCATGTCGATCGCAATCGCACGGCTTTGTGAAAAGCGCAGTGCCGATGCCGAGTAACGCAACTCCCAATTGCGATCGTCTGTCGTGACAACCGTGCCCGTGCGCATGCGCCGCTTTAGATTGGCGCCGCTGGTCCCCGAAACATGCTCTGCCGCACTTGCAAGTGCCTGCTGCACTTCTGCGATTGGTGGAATGGGAATTTCGGGTGGCAGTACGTCATCGAGAATATGGTCATCGCGCAGATAGGCATGCGCGAGGACATAATCGCCAATCCGCTGTGTTTCACGAAGGCCGCCGCAATGGCCGATCATCAGCCATGCTTCCGGGCGAAGTACCGCCAAATGGTCGCAGATGGTCTTGGCGTTGGAAGGCCCAACGCCGATATTAACAAGGGTAATTCCCGACCGGTCTGGTGCGATGAGATGGTAGGCAGGCATCTGGTGCCGCCGCCATGTGCTGTCCGCCACAAGCTGCGCGGCGTTGTCGGTAGGTTTGTCGACATAGAGGCCACCCGCACCCGACAAGGCGGTATAGCGGCCATTGCCAACCTGTGTGCATGCCCAACTGACAAACTCATCCACGTACCGGTGGTAGTTGGTAAACAGAATGTAATGCTGAACATCCTC
The DNA here is from genome assembly GCA_937898535.1 of uncultured Sphingomonadales bacterium. Classification (GTDB taxonomy): domain Bacteria; phylum Pseudomonadota; class Alphaproteobacteria; order Sphingomonadales; family Sphingomonadaceae; genus Sphingorhabdus_B. The sequence continues at coordinate 3,107 of CALDKP010000341.1, forward strand.
GGCGGGTGCGCCGGTATAATGCCGCAGGCGCGCGAGCGAGAAATCGGTGCGCAGGCCGTCAAACAAAGCAAGCGGGGCACTGGCATTGCCCTTGATCCGAAGCAATCCGTCGGCAATTTCATCGCCAATATCGGCCAGCTCGGTCGTGGGGAAATGGCGTGCAAGCTCGTTGGGGCTAACCGTGCCCAACTCCAAATCCGCCGACCCGTCGAGAACATAAGGAAAGGGAATTTCCTGTTTGCTGCGGCCAACGGAAATTTCCAGCTCATATTGCTCCATCAGCAGATCGAGTTGCTCGCCGATATATTCTGCAAACAAATCTGGCTTGGTAAATGTGGTCCGGAATGTTCCGACTTTTTCAAGCTTACCAAATGCAAGGTTGGACTGCGTCTCGCGCTGTTTACCGGCGTAGGTTATGACCAATTCGGGGTAACAGAAATCATTGCTGGCCCGTTGATCTGATGAAGGCGGCGTCCGATCCTTCAAGTAATGCGCGAGTGCAGTTTGCAGGCGTTTTACCGAAGCTTCATATTCGGTAATGAGTTGATTAATGATGTTTTGAGCTTGTTCGCTAGGCATGGATACACATCACCGAAAATTCCAAATTTCGCAACAAAAAAAAGGGAGGGTTGCCCCTCCCTCTAAATGCCTAACTGGGCAGGTTTGCGTAATATCAAAGCTGACCAAGCATATATTCTGCCGAGCTGACATTGAAGTCACCGGGGGCTTCCACATTCACATGTTCCACGACGCCGTCATTGACGACAAGCGAGAAACGCTGACCGCGCTTGCCCATGCCAAATGCCGAACCGTCCATTTCGAGGCCAAGTGCAGCCGCGAAATCGCCATTGCCATCGGCCAACATGGTGATCGCGTCTGATCCGCCAGACTTGTTCCATGCGCCAAGGACGAAGGCGTCGTTCACTGCGGTGCAGGCGATTTCATCAATGCCCTTGGCTGCAAGCTCATCAGACTTTTCAACAAAGCCGGGAAGGTGACGCGCGGAGCAGGTTGGCGTGAATGCACCGGGAACCGAAAACAGGGCAACGCGGCGGCCTGCGAAATATTCTGCGGACTGGACAGGCTGTGGGCCATCAGCAGTCGCTTTTACCAACTTAACGTCAGGGATTTTGTCGCCAACGGAGATGCTCATATTTGGATTCCTTTTAAAATTGGGGTTCGGCGCTTATTCCGGGACCCGCTGCGGCAAGTCAAGTAGCGCTTGTTCTGCGCTGCTGATTTGTGTTCGACAATTCGCCAGGATGTCCCTCATAAAACCCAATAATTTTCACCACAAAACTGGTGGGTTAGGTGGTAAATTTTCCTTTACGTTGTTTGTTGAAAATTCGGTAAACAGGATAGTCAATGTTCTCCCCGTTGAACACGCAAACGGGATGAGAAAAATGACGAAGATATTGAAAAAGGCCGTGCTTGGCGCGGTTTTAATGGCTGTGTCGGTTCAGCCAGCACAGGCATGCTGGACGAATGCTGCACAGGACGCTGCCAAGATAAAACATCTGAATACGATGCTGATGGTCACGGCGCTGCGTTGCCGAAATACAATCAACAATTTCCTTCCGAGTTATAATCAGTTTGTCGTCAAGCATAACAGTCTCATCGGTGCGCAAAACGCCGAGCTTAGACACTATCTGTCGGCTACTTATGGCGCACGCGGCGCTGAAAGCGCGTTGGACAGAATGTCGATCGGCTACGCAAATAGCTATGGCAATGGCCATAAGGAGATGGATTGCGGGCAATTAAAGGATTTGGCCACTAGGCTGGCATCAGAACATCATGGCGTTTTGACGATGGCTGCTGTTGCCGATGTTAATGTGGTGGGTACGTCATGGACCGGGGCCACATGTCCAAAGCGAATGGCGACGCGGCCATAGGCACCTGCATAAGCATATAAAGCAATCTTTATATTTGATTTCGTTGAAAGCTACGGCTAAGGGCGGTGCCATCAAAAACCTCCCGGAGACCAAGCCTGTGGCTTTCAACGATTATGTCATTGCCGATATTAATGAGGCCGATTTCGGTCGCAAAGAAATAAACATTGCCGAGACCGAAATGCCCGGCCTTATGGCGCTGCGCGAAGAATTCGGTGCATCGCAGCCATTAAAAGGCGCGCGGATTGTCGGTTCGCTGCATATGACCATTCAGACTGCGGTTCTGATCGAGACGCTCACAGCGCTTGGTGCAGATGTCCGTTGGGCAACCTGCAACATCTTCTCGACACAAGACCACGCCGCTGCCGCAATCGCCGCGCAAAACATTCCTGTGTTCGCGATTAAGGGCGAAAGCCTTGCCGATTATTGGGACTATGTCGGTCGCATCTTCGATTGGGGTGACGAAACCACTGCCAACATCATTCTAGACGACGGCGGCGACGCGACAATGTTTGCCCTTTGGGGTGCAAAGCTTGAGCGCGGCGAAACCTTTGGTGATCCTGAAAATGAAGAAGAAGTTGAATTCCAGCGCGCGCTGAAGGCATTTGTTGCCAAGAAGCCGGGTTATTTGACGGAAACCGTCAAGAACCTGAAGGGCGTTTCGGAAGAAACCACAACTGGCGTGCATCGCCTTTACGAAATCGCGAAGAAGGGCGAACTGCCGTTCCCTGCGATCAACGTAAACGACAGCGTTACCAAATCGAAGTTCGACAACCTCTATGGCTGCAAGGAATCGCTGGTCGACGCGATCCGCCGCGCCACCGACGTGATGCTCGCCGGCAAGGTCGCCTGCGTTGCGGGCTTCGGCGATGTCGGCAAGGGCTCGGCGG
>CALDKP010000342.1 GCA_937898535.1 uncultured Sphingomonadales bacterium
GGGTTGCCCCATTCGGGCCATTCGCCCGGGGTCAGCGGCAGGGTCGCGTCGAGCATTGTCGTGAGGACATCGACGAACGGTACCTGCGCCACTACCGCGCCCCACAGCGCTGGATCGGAATTGATCACCGCCCCCATCAGCTCGCCCCCGGCCGAGCCACCGGCGATGCTGATCCTGCCCGCCGCGGTATAGCCGCGCGCGATCAGTCCTTTCGCGACATCGACAAAGTCGGTGAAGGTGTTGCAGCGCTGGGTCAGCTTGCCGGCCTTGTACCAGGCCCGGCCGAGATCGTCCCCGCCGCGGATATGGGCGATGGCATAGGCAAAGCCGCGATCGACAAGGCTCAGCCGGGTGGTCGAAAAGCCCGGATCGACCGCGATGCCATAGGCCCCGTAGCCGTAGAGGTGGAGCGGGCCGCTACCAGTGCGGTCCTTGCGGTAGACCACGCTGACCGGGATCAGCGTTCCATCGCGCGCCATTCGCTCCGCAGCCTCGACCCGATGGAAAAGCTGTTGAAACTGCGGCTACTGGGATGTCCTGGCCACCGCTGGCATCGAGATGTTTACGTGCGATTGAAACCATATCGTTATAGACACATATTGCGCCGACGTGAGGAACGGTTGGATCGGTGGGATCTGGGCGGATTGCCTTATTGCAGATTGCTTTAACTTTGCCTTCGGTATCTGCACCCTCAAGTGTTGTTAAGTCAATCATGCTGATTGCCATATCGATTGCCCAACGCTTGCTAGCAGTTTTGATGCTTCGTGTTGCTAGCATCGCAGCTCGTGCATCTGCTCCAACTTGATCTACTGGTGAGAGGGTTCGCAAAAAACCTTTAATGGATGGGAGCGAACCATCAGTAAGAGCCATGCATGAATCTTATCCTTGCTTACACTTACTGAGAAGAGGGTATTTCGTTATTCTTACTCACATGAAACCAACACCGATTGTTCTTGACTGTGACCCTGGCCATGATGATGCGCTAGCAATGATTTTGGCGGCATATAACCCGCATATCAATCTTTTAGCCATTACAACTGTCTCTGGAAATGGAATTATCGCCAAAGTCACAGAGAATGCGCTGCGCATCTGTGCACTTGCAAAGATAAATGTTCCTGTTGCAGAAGGTGCTGGTAATGCAATCCGTGGCTATATCGAAGCGGCGACAGATATCCATGGTGAGACTGCCCTTGATGGAGCTCCGCTACCAAAGCCAATATTTGAACTTGAGAAAATTTCTGGTGTTGATCTCATTGCC
>CALDKP010000343.1 GCA_937898535.1 uncultured Sphingomonadales bacterium
AGCTTCTGCTTGGCGCGCAGCTGAATACCATAATCGGAAAGCTTGCCTTTACGGCGCTGACCATGCTGACCAGGGCCATATTCACGCTTGTTTACAGGTGATTTTGGACGGCCCCAGATGTTTTCACCCATGCGGCGGTCAAGTTTATACTTCGAGCTTGTACGCTTCGTCATTTTAAGACTCCAATTGCTAACAACGTTGTTTCCGGTCCCGCGCGACACATTATGCATGTGCCGGACACCTGCTTCACCGGAATGCAGGGTCGATTGCGAAGCGGCGCCTATGGCTGCAGATCGGCCATATGTCAACATCTGGCTCGACTTTAGGCACGCCCAACTTTAAAGGCGCTGCCATGAGCAGCACTGATAGCCCAAAAAATCCCGAGAGTTGTGACAACATGGTTGACGTGCGGGCAGGCGTTGACGCCGTCGATACGCAGCTGGTCGATCTGCTGGCGCAACGCTTTGGCTATATGGATGCCGCAGCGCGCATCAAAACCGAACGGAATGCTGTCCGGGATGAAGCGCGCAAGCAACAGGTGCTGGCGAATGTGAAAGACGCCGCACGCAACGCAGGCATCCCCGCAGAGGTCGTTGGTGATTTGTGGGAGCTTTTGGTGGAAGCTTCTATCGCCTACGAACTCGAAAAGTGGGATGCCAATCGCGCTTAAGCGTTAAATGTTGGTGTCCATTTGTGGCGGCATGGTGGTTCCGGCCTTGCCTTTGACCGTAAGCTCAGACGCAGATTCTGCCTGATCCCATTGCTCTTGCGTCTTGCATAGCTTCTTTGCGATGCGACTGCCGGTGAGGCCCGTAGTTCTGCAGATCTTCTTTGGTTTCGATTTTGGAGCTTCCTGCGCGGGTGCATCTGCGACGCGTGGCGCTGCTTCTGATGTGCCAGATGCGGCCAACAAAAGACTAAAAACTAAAGTGCTAATCATGAAATGCTCCTTGTGACGCATGTGTGTAAACAGCCAGATAGCTGCTACCAAGTCTCTATTCTTCGGCGGGTCGCCTTCTGTTCAATGTCGTTAACACCCCGCGTAAGGTCCTCACTTCATATGCGTTCCATGCAGGCTTTGTGAGCAAGTTGCGCAAGGTGCGCCGTGTGACGGGCGCACGATCGATCGGTGTGAAGTAATTTAACGGTTCCAGCATCGCATCCAACTGGGCGATCAGGCCGTCGAGTTCAAACTGTGACGCTGGTGGTTCGAGATCCGTTTTGGGTGGGCTGGCAAGCGATTGGGTTTTTGACCATTCATAGGCGCACAGAATGACCGCCTGTGCGAGATTTAGCGATCCAAACTCCGGATTGATGGGGACCGTAATGATGGCGCGCGCAACGTTAACTTCATCGCTTTCCAAGCCGGAACGTTCCGCGCCGAACAAGATTGCGCTTCGTCCTGTATTGCCAACAACCTCTTTGGCCGCTGCCTCAGGCGTGATGACCGGCTTAGTGACGCCACGCTTGCGCACGGTTGTTGCATAGACATGTGCGATGTCCGCGGTCGCTTCGGCAAGTGTTGGGAAAACCTGTGCATTGGCGAGCACAATGTCCGCGCCAGAGGCCGCAGGGCCGGCATTCGGGTTTGGCCATCCATCCCGCGGCGCGACAAGGCGCATTTCCGTCAGTCCAAAATTCAACATGGCGCGGGCGGCTTTACCGATGTTTTCGCCCAATTGCGGACGAACAAGAATGATAATGGGCGCCGAACTCATTTCTGCGCCGCTTCAACCACGCTCCCGGCGAAATCTTCAAAGTCCTTCGCTTCGCTGAAGTCTTTATAGACCGACGCAAAGCGAATGTAGGCCACGCTGTCGAGCGCCTTTAATCCATCCATGACGAACTCGCCGATGCGCTTGGACTCAATTTCGCTTTCACCCAAGGTTTCCAACTGCCGCTGAATGGCGGAGGCGAGCTTTTCAATCTGGGCATGGTCGACCGGACGCTTGCGGCACGCGACAGACAGCGAGCGTTCGAGCTTTTCGCGCTCAAACGGCTCACGCTTGCCGTCGGTCTTGACCACAGATAGCTCGCGCAACTGAATGCGTTCAAAGGTCGTGAACCGACCGCCGCAACCTTCGCACTGCCGCCGTCTGCGGATAGCGCTATTGTCTTCGGTGGGACGGCTGTCCTTAACCTGGCTATCGTCGTTTCCGCAAAATGGGCAGCGCAATTATTTTTCCTGATTCTTTTTCTTGTTTACGTGGCGGTAAGCAACGATGCCTGCGCCAATCAATGCGCCTGTTGCCAGTCCGATTGGGGCAATGACAGCGGCTGCAGCACCGATGGCTGCACCGCCCGCAACTTTTTTGACGGTATCTTGATCCGCCAAATGCTTGCCCGTGTGGAACGCGTCTTTGGTTGCGCCCCATAATTCATCAGCCGCTTCACCGACATAATGCTTGGCTTGGTTGGGGAAGCTCTCGGCCGCAAGCTGCTCAGGCGTTTTGGCGCCACATTGCGGACAGAACTTCATCCCTTCGCTATATTCGGCATTGCACTCGTTACAAAATCCCATGGTCATTTCCCTTCTGTGTATTAGATGGGTAAGTCACCAATATAATTCAAGATGGGTAGATTGGGAAGCGTGCGCAAAGTGCCTCGGCTTCGTCCTTGATCCGTGCTTCGATCTGCCCGTCGCCCGCCTCGCCATTGTGACGCAGGCCTTCCACGACATCGGCGATCATCCGGCCGATCTGACGGAATTCTGCCGGGCCGAAACCACGGGTGGTGCCAGCTGGCGTGCCCAAGCGGAGGCCGGACGTGACGAACGGCTTTTCTGGATCGAACGGGATCGAGTTTTTGTTACACGTAATCGAAGCACGATCGAGCGCATGCTCGGCATGCTTGCCCTTGGCTTCTTTGGGCCGCAGATCGACCAGCATCGAGTGGTTGTCGGTGCCGCCTGATACGATGTCGAGCCCTTGTTCCTGCAACGAAGATGCAAGCGCCTTCGCATTTTCGACGACATTGGCCGCGTAGCTTTTGAATTCTGGCTTCATCGCATCTGCGAAGCACACAGCCTTTGCTGCGATCACATGCACCAACGGACCACCCTGCAGCCCCGGGAAAATTGCCGAGTTGAATTTTTTGGCCAGTACCTCGTCATTGGTCAATATGATGCCCGAGCGAGGTCCGCGTAACGACTTGTGCGTTGTGCTCGTCGTGACGTGCGCGTGCGGCACTGGCGAACTATGCGCGCCGCCAGCAACCAGTCCAGAGATATGCGACATATCGGCCAGAAGGTAAGCGCCGACTTCATCCGCAATTTCCCGGAAACGCGCCCAGTCCCAGCCCCGCGAATAAGCGGTGCCGCCGCAGATGATCAGCTTTGGTTTGTTTTCTCTGGCGATGCGCGCGACTTCGTCCATGTCGATCCGATGGTCATCACGGCGGACACCATATCCGATTGGATTGAACCATTTGCCGGACATGTTTACCGGCGATCCATGGGTAAGGTGACCGCCTGCGTTGAGATCTAGGCCCATGAAAGTGTCGCCGGGCTGCAAAAGCGCCAGGAACACCGCCTGATTCATCTGGCTACCGCTATTGGGCTGCACATTTGCAAATTCACAGCCGAACAATTGCTTCGCGCGCTCGATGGCGATGGTTTCGATTTCATCGACATATTCGCAGCCGCCATAATAACGCTTGCCCGGATAGCCTTCGGCATATTTGTTGGTGAGGATCGAACCTGTGGCTTCGAGCACGGCGCGCGACGTTATATTTTCCGACGCGATCAATTCGATCTTGTCCTTCTGGCGGCCCAGTTCCTTCGCTATCCAGCCCGCGATTTCGGGGTCGCGTTCCGTCAGGCTTTGCGTAAAAAATCCAGAGCTTTGGATGTCATTGGCGGCTGCACTGCTCATGATGGTTCCTTGGTCGTGTTCGGGTTGGATAGTTTGTCTACGCGGCGTTGGTGGCGCTCTCCGCCAAATTCCGTTGTTAAAAAGGCATCAAGGCAGGCCTTGGCCATTTCAATGCCAATCAGGCGCGCGCCCATGGCAACGACATTTGCGTCATTATGTTCGCGCGCAAGCCGTGCTGACAATGGTTCGGACACTAAAGCTGCACGTGCTGCAGGATTGCGGTTCACCGCAATCGAAATGCCAATGCCTGATCCGCATAAGGCAACACCGCGTTCTGCGGTGCCATCGGCAACAGCGGCTGCAAGCTTGTAGCCATAATCGGGATAGTCGACCGAGCTTTCATCATACGGACCGAGATCGCTCACATCATGCCCTGCCGACAGCAGATGGTCGACGAGCGCGGATTTTAGCGCAAGGGCAGCGTGGTCTGAAGCGATAGCGATACGCATGGCACATCCTGTAGCAGCATGAGTCGGAATACGCTCCCCCCTATGGCAGAGCTTAGCAAAAGGCTATGCCGTATTTGCCCGATTGCGCGGCTTATCCACCGGCTTTAGAGAAGCGGAATGTTAAACGCCGTTTTATCCATCGCCATGCTGTCCGCGTTCCTGCTTCTCTATGGCGCTTGGAAACGTTGGAGTCGTGATGGTGCAAGTCAGCAAATGTGGCTGATGATCGCTGCCGCGCTCGTTATTTTCGCCAATGTTGCGATTTGGGTTGTACCCGACCAACAAGGCAAAAGCCTTGTTACCGAAGCGCAGTAACTCACTTAATCGGTGAGTTCGGGTCCAACCGGAAATCGAGATAGTTGTTCACGGACGCCATCAGCATATCCATTTCATTTTCAAAGAAATGGTTCGCGCGCGGGATTTCGTCGTGGTGAATGGTGATGTGGCGCTGCGTACGCAATTTATCGACCAGCTTTTGAACCGCATTTGGATTGACGACTTCGTCATTCACACCCTGAATGATGATACCCGATGATGGGCAGGGTGCCAGAAAGCTGAAATCATACATGTTTGCGGGCGGCGATACCGAGATGAAACCCCGGATTTCCGGGCGACGCATCAAAAGCTGCATGCCAATCCATGCGCCAAAGCTGAAGCCTGCAATCCAGGTCGTTGACGCTTCGGGGTGGAAGCTTTGCACCCAATCGAGCGCCGATGCGGCGTCCGACAATTCGCCGATGCCATTGTCAAATTCGCCTTCGCTTCGGCCAACGCCGCGAAAGTTGAAACGCAGTACGCCAAATCCGCGCGCTACAAATGTTTTGTACAGCTGCTGCGTAATCCGGTCGTTCATTGTTCCGCCGGCTTGGGGGTGCGGATGCAAAATCATTGCAATCGGTGCACGTGGGCGCGGCGGCGGAGAAAAGCGGGCTTCGAGGCGGCCTTCAGGACCGGGAATAGCAATAGCAGGCATATTATTGTTCGATTCTTAGATGGGTGCCGAGCTTTGCCCGACGGTTCGGGCTTTGCAGGATTTCGTAGAGCTATATAGGAGCAGTGACGATTTTCGCAACTGTCATGGAAACTATGCCCGACCAAGCCCGCATATATTTGGATCATGCCGCGACGACGCCGATCATTCCGGCGGCGCGCGAAGCGATGGCTGATGCGATGGTGCGATGGGCCAATCCATCCTCTCCGCATAGCGAGGGCCGCGCAGCCCGTGCGGCGTTGGAAAAGGCCCGCGCCCGCGTTGCTGCTGCGCTGAATTGGGACGGTGAAGTCATTTTTACCAGCGGTGCGAGTGAGGCAATTGCCATGGCGCTGCGTGGCCATGATGCAGCGGTAAGCGCCGTTGAACATGATGCGGTCTTGGCTGTGGCAGGTGCGACCCGCTTGCCCGTTGGTCCAGACGGTTATGTTGACCGGAACGCGATTAAAGTCGCTGCCCGCTATGCGGTGCAGTCCGTGAACAACGAAACCGGCGTTATGCAACCGATGGCGGAGATCGCCGATATTGTGCGGGCCAATGACGGTATATTGTTCGCTGATTGCTCGCAAAGCGCGGGAAAGCTGCCTTTGCCCGATGCTGATGTGATGTGCGTATCCGCGCATAAACTGGGCGGCCCGCCGGGAATGGGCGCGTTGCTCGTCCGCAACCTCGGTCTGCTGACGCCAACAGGTGGGCAGGAACAAGGGTACCGGCGCGGCACCGAGAATTTGCCCGCAGCAATCGGATTTGCGACTGCCCTTGAGGCGGGTTTTGCGTGGGTGGAAAAAGCCGTTCGGCTGCGCGAAATATTGGACGCCGAGATCACTGCCAGCGGCGGCATCGTGGTTGCAGAAGCAAGCAGCCGCCTTGCGACCATCGGCAGCTACCGCATGCCCGGCGTTGCGGCCTCAAGTCAGCTGATCAACTTTGATATGGCCGGAATCGCGGTCTCCGCCGGAAGCGCGTGCTCATCAGGCACGCTGAAAACCAGCCATGTGCTTGGCGCGATGGGTTGGGACGAACGATCCGCTTCGGAAGTCGTCCGTGTCAGTTTTGGCGCGGATACCAGCGAAAGCGATGTCGCACGGTTTTTAGACGTCTGGCGCAACATCGTCATCCGCGCCAAAGCGGCATGATCTACCTCGACTATCAAGCCACAACGCCGCTGGCCCCAGAGGCATTTGCGGCGATGGAGCCTTGGCTGAAGGATGGATTTGCCAATCCGCATAGCGCACATGCAGCGGGCAGGGCGGCAGCTGCTGCGGTGGAGGTTGCCCGCGACCAAATCGCGGCGCTGCTGCCAAAGGGTGGGCGCGTGATCTTTACCTCTGGTGCGACCGAGGCGATCAATCTGGCCATCATGGGGTGCGGGTTGCCTGTCGCCGCTGCCGCGACCGAGCATGCTGCGGTTTTGGACGTTGTGGAATATCTAGATGGGCGGACTTTCCCCGTTGATATTTCGGGCTTAATTTGTCCCGAAATGCAAACGTCTGGCTCCTTGGATGGGCAGGCGTTAACGGCCATCATGCTGGTCAATAACGAGATTGGCACCATCCAGCCAATCGCGGAGCTGGCAGGAGCCGCACACGCCCAAGGCAATCTGTTTCTATGCGACGCAGTTCAGGCATTTGGACGCATGCCGATCCCCGATGGGCCCGATATGATCGCTATATCCGCGCATAAAATCCACGGTCCAAAGGGCATTGGCGCCTTGTGGGTGCGCGACGGTGTTGCGCTCATGCCGCAAATGCTTGGCGGTGGGCAGGAACAAGGCATGCGCTCGGGTACATTGTCGCCCGCGTTATGCGCTGGATTTGGCGCAGCAGCCAAGTTGGCGGCAGAGCGCATGGACGCGGATGCCATGCATGTTTCTGCCTTATGGGACCGCGCCGCCAGTGCATTTGCGGACTGGACCATCAACGGTTCGACGGCCCAACGCTACAAAGGCAATCTCAATATCCGCCGCGACGGCGTTGATGCCGCGCGGTTGATATCGGAGTGCCGCAACATCGCCTTTTCCGCTGGATCGGCCTGTGCCAGTGGTTCTGGCCGCCCTAGCCATGTGTTGCGCGCGCTTGGCCTGACTGATGCACAGGCGAAATCATCGATACGTTTGGGTTTTGGCCGCTATACGACGGCGGAAGAGATTGATATGGCCGCAGACGCAATCAACCGGTCAGCAGAGGCGATGCTATGATCAAAGTCACGTTCATCACTGCTGATGGCACTGTCCAGGACGTGGAAGCGGTCGAGGGCCAACGCCTGCTGGAAATCGCCCAAGCCGCAGGCCAGCCGTTGGAAGGCACGTGCGAGGGGCAAATGGCCTGTTCAACCTGCCATGTGATCATTGACAAGCTTTGGTTCGACAAACTGCCCCGGTCGGTTGAAGACGAGGAAGACATGCTCGACCTCGCTACCGGTGCGCGGCGCACCAGTCGTCTGTCTTGTCAAATCGTGCTGACACCCGACCTCGACGGACTGGTGGTCCATATTCCGGCAGAGAGCCGAAATATGCAGGGTCTTTAATCGCCTTCACTTCCCATTCACGAAAAAGCGCCTATATAGGTCGGTGCCGGGTTCGCCCGGCTATGGTGATAAATTGCGGTGTGCAATAGATGCAGCGGACCCGGGGGCGGTACCCGGCAGCTCCACCAAAATCTCTGTTTTTCAGAGGTATTGGAGGGGCTGAACTAGGATCGACGTGCGTTGAAAAGCATTGTTTTTGCCCGGCATGAATAAGCCGTGAAATGGTTCATAACCAATAGGTGCAAACGATAACGAAGCACTTGCTCTCGCAGCATAATTTTGGGCCTCACGGTCTGAACTTATACTAAAAGAACGCGGCCGGACCGGCCGGGCAACAGAAAGGTTACGGCGGCCCGGGGGGTGCCGAGCAACAGAAACCCCCCACCCAATCCAGCATTTTCAGGAAAAGTGGGAACCGGTTTTCCGGTTAAAAAATGCGCGAGCTATTGAATCGCCGAGCAACAGAATCCCGGGACTTTTCCTTATTTGGTTTGATGCTGAGCGTTAATCGACGCCGAAGGCTGTATCCAATTCGACCGCTTGAAGCATTTTGGCGGCAGCGATGAAAACGGCGCCTGTGCACAGCACGAAGAACACTTTCCCTATGTTGCCCGGATATTGGATCATATATTCCTGACCACGCTTCACGGCACCCAAGCCAAGGGCGTAGGTGATCATATAGACCTCCAGTTTCGTTTTGATCGTGAATAGGCGCTGGATTTTTTTCATAGTTAACTGACTATTAAGCAATGTCCGTGCCAACTTAGCTTTTGTGCTGGTCTCAATGGTTAACGCATGCGCCGTTTGTAAGAAAAACCGACAGTCAGGCTAACGCCGTTAGCTCACACGCATTTAATAGTGCCGTGCGTGCCGCGCGCACCTGATCCATTAATGACGCATCACCCAATTGGTCCGGCACAATCGATTCCGGCCAATATGCAGCAACCACGCTGGCAATCTGGTCGAGCTTAGCCTCATTGGCGATGAAGCGCGGGTCGACTGTGGCGGGATCCGCAACCACGCGGAGGCGCAAACAGGCCGGGCCACCGCCATTGGCCATGGATTGGCGCACATCGACGGGGACGAGCTTGCGAATGGGGCCATTGCCCGCGACCATCTCGCTCAGCCAGCCCCAAACGCGTGCATTGTCCTGCGCCTCGCTGGGCAGAATGAGCGCCATGCCGCCGTCGGGTAGCGTCACCAACTGCGCATTGAACACATAGCTTTGGATCGCATCGGCAAGGCTGACACGGTCGGCTGGTACAATGATGATCTCTGCGTCGGGCATGATCCGTTTGATATCGGCGTAGGTTTGCTCGGGGTACTCAAACGCCTGCTCATGTGTGAAGAGGACATGTTCATTGGCCACGGCAACGACGTCATTGTGGAACGCGCCAGCGGCAATCGCGACCTCGGATTGCTGAACGAACAGTGTTTTTCCGGCGTCTAACCGATGTGCGCGCGCAATGGCTTTCGATGCCTCCACATGCTGACGCGCAGGGAATGGACCGCCCGTTTTACCATACACAAATATCTCAATGCCGGCGTCCCCATGCGTCCGGCACAGACGCATGAAATTTGCGGCGCCTTCATCGCCAAACGGCGCTGGCACGGGGCCGTGCACTGCAAAATGTGCTTCATCGGCAAATGCCAGTTTTAACTGCGCAAGCGTTCCGGTCCATTCATGGCTGCGGTGCGCCATCGTCAGCAGGTTCGCCGCCGACAAATGGCATTTGCCATCCGTTGTATCCGGCGCCGGCGAGACGGTCGCTGCATTGGCGGCCCACATGGCCGACGCCGAAAAAGCCGCAGCGCGGATATGCGGCTCTGCCGATGGCATGTCGGTCGACAGTCCGGAAAGCCAATTTTGGTTCGGCCGGTCGAGCGGCATGAAAAATCCCTGCGCTAATCCAAGGCGCAGGTTCGCGCGCATCTTTTCGATGCCCTGCAAGGCAGCAGCCTTGGGATAAGACGGTGCGCCGGCATTGTTCGCCGATGCCAGGTTCCCAACGCTCAATCCTGCGTAATTATGGCTTGGACCAATAATCCCATCAAAGTT
>CALDKP010000344.1 GCA_937898535.1 uncultured Sphingomonadales bacterium
AATGCACACTTAGGTCAATATAGCTGCCCTAATGAACAATTAAACCGCAACCGGCGCAGAAATGTGGGATTGCGGCTGATAATCTGACACGTCAAAATCTTCAATGCGGAAGTCAAAAATGCTGTCGGGTGTGCGCAAAAGCTTCAGCTTGGGGCTACCGGAAGGCGTACGGCTCAACTGCTCCTCAACCAAAGGTGCGTGGTTCAGATACAAATGCACGTCGCCCCCCTGCCAGATCAGTTCGCCTGTCTTGTACCCACAGACCGCAGCGAGCATCCGCGTCAACAAAGCAGCAGAAAAGGCGTTGAACGCAAATCCGAGGCCAAGGTCGCACGAACGCTGAAACAAGATGCAGCTCAATACATTGTCCGCGACATGGAACTGATATGTTTTGTGGCACGGCGGAAGCGCCATTTGATCGAGCTCTGCGACATTCCAACCTTCGATGATGTGGCGACGCGAACCCGGGTTATTCTTCAAACTTTCGACGAGCAGACTTACCTGATCGATGCCCTTCTTGGCGCGTCGAAATAGTCCGTTGTCGGTCGCCTCATAACGCGGCCAATTTACCCATTGTGCGCCATAGACCGGACCTAAATCACCCCATTGCGCGGCAAAATCATCATCTTCGACAATGCGCTGTTCGAATGCTTCTTGCGTGATTTCCTCGCCCGTTTCGCGCCGATATCGCGCCAAAGGCCAGTCGGACCAAATTTTGACATTCTGTTGAAGCAAGGGCTGAATATTTGTGTTGCCGGTCAAAAACCAAAGCATCTCACGAGCCGCCGTTTTCCAGTACACACGTTTGGTGGTCAGCAACGGAATTGCATCGTCTGCCAGTGAGAAACGCATAGTAGCACCGAACAACGCTTTGGTGCCCACGCCCGTCCGATCGCGCTGAACAGCACCCTCGGTCCAAATGCGGCGCATCAACGATAGATATTGCTCTTCATAATGAGGCATATTGTGCATGCCCCTCTGCTAAGGCCAGAGCATGTTTTTGGCAACTGTCGCAATGCACCCGCGTGCGGTTGGGTGCATGGTCGGCATCCGCAGCGGAATTGAGATGGATAGAACCCTGCCCCGCACAATCGGGGCTGCGGGTAATCCATGGGCAAATAGCGCCAACGCCAAATCAAGCAATTAATGCTTTCGCTAACCATATCCACAAGATGAGATCGGAAGAGCGTCGTGTAGGGAAAGAGTGTCTTCGCCTGTGTAGA
>CALDKP010000345.1 GCA_937898535.1 uncultured Sphingomonadales bacterium
CATCGGCCTTGGGCGGGTCGTCTTGGTCAATGGGGCCAGTGACGGTGACCACGTCAGGCGAATGGATTTGGTAAACCCGCGCAAGTGCAGCGCCGGGCATAACGGCAGCAACCGCACGCCGCCGGTTTTCGATGACATTGTCGCGCACATCGTTCGAACCAAGGCTGCAGTTCAGCCCTGCATAAATGCCCGTCGAAACACCGCCAACGCGGCCAAGGAATCCGTGCGCAATATCACCCAGTAATTTTGACTTGATAACTTCGACGGTCACGTGGCTTAGTTTCTCCCTGTGCGCTTAATTGCAACTGCGGCGCTTGACGGCAAGCCATTAGATTGCGAACCCATGCCGATGCACCGTCACATGCTCATATTTGGAATGGGGTACACCGCCTCGCGTCTCGCCGACAGCCTTCGTGAAAGCGGCTGGCACGTCACCGGAACGCGGCGGATGAGCGGCGGCGACGCGATTGCGTTTGACGATGAAGCTGCAGTCTGTGCTGCAATTGAAAACGCCACACATATCCTGTCGAGCGTTCCACCCAATGGTGAGGGCGGTGACCCCGTGCTTTTGAAATATGGCGACAGGATTGCACGTGGTGACGTTGCTTGGCTCGGCTATTTGTCCTCAACGGGTGTATATGGCGACACCGGCGGTGCGTGGGTCGACGAGAGCGCGGCGATTGGCGAAGGCCGCCGAACCGCGCGCGCCGATGCTGACCTTGCGTGGCAGGCCTTGCGCAACGACGTCGCTGTCTTTCGCTTGCCCGGCATTTACGGCCCGGGTCGATCGGCGTTGGAACGGGTCGAAGATGGCAAGGCACATCGGATCGATATGCCCGCACAAATCTTTAGCCGTGTGCATGTTGATGACATTGTTAGCGCCGTCATTGCCGCATTCGATGGACCCGCTGGCGTGTATAATATTGCCGACGATGTTCCAGCATCGCAAAATGACGTCATCGAATATGCGTGCGACCTTCTGGGGCAGGAATGGCCGCCACTCATGACGTTGGACGGGGCAGCGCTGTCGCCTATGGCCCGCGGATTTTATGCTGAAAACCGGCGTGTTTCAAATATGAAGGCGAAACGGCTGCTCGGGTGGACGCCGAAATATGCCGATTACCGGCAGGGCATCAGCGCATTATTGGCCGCACGCGCAATAAAATAGACGTTCAGGACCAGCCTGCGTTGACTGAAAACGGTTTAACGGGTGAGAGGTAAGGCATTCACCTAACCCCCTTTAAGTGCCCTAAGCCTTGCGCGTCTGCATTGCGACGACGAGGCCAACCATCACCAGCGCTCCACCAGCCATCGCCAATGTCGACCAGACATAGCCTTCGAATATCGTCGATAGGATCATCGCAAAGACCGGAATGACCACGCCTGTGTAAGCAGCCTTGCCGGGGCCAATGTCACGGATGAGGCGAAAATAAAGCGGGAATGTTACGACCGAACCGATGATGCTCAGATACAGCACACCGCCGATATATCCGGGACGCATGTCGATGACGGGCGGACCATCGATGACGAACGCAAAAGCCGCATTGGCCAAGCTCGCCCAGAACATTGACCACGCCAAAATCGTGATCGTTGGGTATCGCGCAACCTTTGGCGTCACCTGAAGCACATTGGAGATCGATGCCGTAGCGACGGCACATATCACCAGCAATAGCCCAATCAGTGCATCGGTCCCGCCCATAGGGGCAGCGCGATATTCCTGTAGCATCAACAACCCGACCCCGACGCAGGCAATCGCTGAGCCTAATATGAACGCTCCGCCGATTGGCCGTCCAAGCCAATATTTGGCGAGCACGGCATTGGGCACAATCAACAGCGCGAATACCACTGCGACTAACCCCGACGTGATATAATGTTCAGCGGCATAGACAAAATTGTAGTTCATCCCGAATTGCATCACGCCAAGCAGGATTGTCCAACCGACCATTGGCCGATCTATCTTCACCGGCTGGCGCATCACGATGACTAGGATGAACATAGCGATGGCGGCCACAATCATGCGATAGGCCACAGACCAGGTCGGCGGCACTGTGCCCAATTGATCGCGGATGACCAGCCAAGTAGATCCCCAGATGAGCGACGTCACCATAAAGGGTATCCATACCCGTGGCGCCAGAAATCCAGGTTCTACGACGCTCTGCCCCCCGGTCGTGCTCATAATGTGGCGATCGCGCGTGCCAGCGGGGTGACGTCCGCCTCGGTATGTTGCCAACTGGTGACGAGCCGTGCAGCCCCCCAATTTTCGTCAACCACGCCCCAGTCGTAAAAGTCAAAACCTTGCGCCCGCAATGCCGCCGCTTCAGCGGGCGTGAGGCGCAAGAATATCTCATTGGCTTGCACCGGATAAAGCAATCGTTCGGCGGCCGCGTCCGCAATGATCTGCGCCGCTGCGTTGGCGGAACGCGCATTGACCAGCCACAGATCATTTTCCAGCATCGCCAACAATTGCGCCGCAAGGAACCGGCCCTTTGACTGCAAATGCCCAGCGCGCTTGCGCCGATAGCGTGCAGCGTCGGCCAGCGCCGGGTCGAAATAGACCAACGCCTCTGCCCCCATGCCGCCATTTTTGACGAAGCCGAAACTCAACACGTCAACGCCGGCGTTCACCGTCACGTCGGCCGGTGCACAGCCTAAGGTCGCCACGGCATTGGCAAAACGCGCGCCATCCATATGCAGGCTAAGGCCGCGATCATGGCACAATGCGCCAAGTGCGGCGACTTCGGCAGGGCTGTAGACCATGCCATATTCAGTTGCGTTGGTAATCGACAATGCTGCCGCCTGCACCTGATGCACATCGTTGCGAATGCCGTTCATACACGCCTCGACCGTTTCCGACGTCACCTTGGCGCCGTCACCTTCGACCAGCATCAACTTTGCACCAGCGGTGTAGAAACCCGGCGCGCCGCATTCATCAACCTCAATATGGGCTTCACGGTGGCAAATGACGCCCTGATGCGGTTGAACAAGCGAGGCAAGCGCGAGGCAATTGGCACTTGTCCCCGTTGCCACCCAAAGCACCGCGACATCACGGCCGAACACAGCGGAGAATGCGGCATCGAGCCGTGCGCTCCATTGGTCACCATCATATGCGGTATCGATATGGTTGGCATCGGTCATGGCTTGCATGACGGCGGGGTGCACCGGGGCGGCATTGTCAGAGAAGAAACGCATGACCATCCGCATGGCGGGAAACCCCGCCTGCCGTCAAGCGCTTAGCGGACTTGCGTCGCGCCAATATACAGGTTCAACATGCCGTGGGCACAACTCTTCAGGGCATATCCCGACTTCCTTCATACCTAATGATATCGCCTGCTTTCACATCGAATGACACGTCGGGCTTGATCCTTGCACCGCGGCCAGCCAATGTCGGTGCGGAATATGATTGGGGGAAGCATAATGGCAAAGCGCGTGATATCTGGATTGGTTCTGCTTGCGGCCATGTTTGGGCCAGCCACTGCAGCAATGTCGGCGCCCATCGTCATGAGCGAGGCGGAGGCGCAGGCACCCGCGCTTCCGCCTATATTGAACGCCCGTGATAGGGCCGCGACCGAAAACCGCATTTTAGCGGCGCGGCTTGATACGATCATTCCTGCCATCATGCGCGAACAGGGCGTTGATTTGTGGCTGATGGTGGCGCGCGAATATTTTGAAGAGCCTGTGGTCGCGTCGATGCTTGATGCAGAGAATATGCACGCACGGCGCCGCACAATCTTGATTTTCCACAACCCGGGTAATGGAAAGCCGGTCGAGCGTCTGACGGTTAGCCGCTATGGACTTGGTGGTCTGTTCGCGCCGGCTTGGGACCCAAGCAAGCAGCCTGATCAGTGGCAGGCGGTCGCGGATATAATCGCCGCGCGCGATCCGGCCAAAATTGCGATTAATACGTCGGACCTGTATCAATTCGCCGACGGCATGACGCTCAGCCAATATGAAAAGTTCACTAGCGCGTTGCCCGCTGCGTTGCGGTCGCGGATCGTCAGCGGCGAAGCACTCGCGATCCGCTGGCTTGAGACGCGGACGCCCGCCGAGATGGAAATTTACCCCAGCGTCCTGCGCACCGCCCATGCGATCATTGCCGAAGCGTTTTCGCGTGCCGTGATCACCCCGGGGGTGACAACGGCGGAACAGGTGCAATGGTGGTATCGTGACCGGCTGCTTCAGCTTGGCCTTGAGCCATGGTTCCATCCTTCGGTGGCAATCCAGCGGGCCAGGGTAAAAGGCATGTTGGAAGGCGACGAGGTCATTCAGCCGGGCGACCTGCTGTGGACAGATTTCGGTATCAATTATCTGCGGCTAAACACCGATACGCAGCATCTTGCCTATGTCCTGAAACCCGGCGAGCGCGATGCGCCCGCTGGCCTCAGACAGGGGCTGGCGAACAGCAACCGGGTTCAGGATATCCTGAGACGCCAGTTTGCAGTTGGACGCAGCGGGAATGCGGCCTTGGCACTGGCGCGGGCAGAAGCCGTGGCGGCGGGGCTTGATCCGTCGATTTACACGCACCCGATTGGCTTGCATGGACATGGCGCCGGGCCGTCCATCGGCTTTTGGGATAACCAGAATGCCGACCCGCGTGGAAGCGGGGTGATTAACGCCAACACAGCATGGTCCATCGAACTCACAACCTATGCTGCCGTTCCCGAATGGGGCGGGCAACGCGTGGATTTCCGCAGCGAAGAGAATGCTTTTTTTGATGGCAAGACGGTGCGTTTTATCGATGGACGCCAAACGGAAATCACCCTGATCCCCTCAGGGAAGTGATTTTGTCGTAACGTTCCTGCGGCTATCACCCCTGTGATTTTCAGCATCACTTCTTTCCCGACGTAGGCAGGGCTAGGCACCAACGACCAAGATACGCAATGTGCGTGTATCGGGGGAAGGAGATCGAAGGATAGCACGCTTGAATGCGGGGCTAGAAATCAAGGGCAATCTCGGCATGGTCGATTGCCATCGAGGCCGACCGCTCTGACATAGCCAGAAACATTGCGTCGCCTCGGTCGGTCTGCTCCACAACCATTGACGCCGTTACACCCATGAGCATTCCCGAAAAAGACGCAAGCCGATAGGCATCCCACTGGTGGGCAAGGTCTGCGAAGGGCACATGGTGCCGATCTAATTCCGTTCTATAACGCGCCAGAAGACCGTGCTCTTCTGCTTTACGGGTAGCCGGGCCCATCGATGTGCCGAGGTAATAGGCTATGTCGCTTGCACCTTCGCCTACACCAACCGTTTGCCAGTCGACGATGACGATAGGCTTGTCCTCGTCGTCGGCGCAGTACAGCATGTTATCCGGACGAAAATCATTGTGCGTTAGACAGCGTGGACCGGAACGTGAGTCTAACCATCGTTGGATATTGCCCAAATAACGCTCCCCAACGATTTTGATCTCTTTGGTGATCCGGTCGCCATATCGGTCACAAAATGCGGGCCAAAGCATCGCATACAGCGCTTCGCTGTCTATCTGGGGCGGAACAGCTTTAGTGCCGCTGAGCCAGTCAAGCGTGTCGAGCGATGGATCACCCCACCAAGCAGCGTGAATGCCCGCCGCCGCATCCATTGCCCATTCGGCTTCTGCCCGTGTTGGAACCAACAATTGATTGCCCGGTGCATGTGATGGAAGATCGTGCATCAGCAAAGCAAAATCATGGCTGTCGTCATCAAAGGCGATAAAGAGATGATTGGGTATCGCCATCGGTTTCTTACCCGCAAAAAGCGCATAAAAACGGCTTTCGCGCATATATGTCATATAGAATCTACCGGCAGCTTTGCTGACTGGATCATTGGATGGCAGTTTTGCAACGAGTGTCGGAGGCGCGCCGTTCGAAGGACGATCATATGTTAGTTTGAGGCGGTACGTTGCGCCCACCTGCCCTGTGCCTATGGCGTGC
>CALDKP010000346.1 GCA_937898535.1 uncultured Sphingomonadales bacterium
AGCCATCTCGCCGGAGAGTTCTCGACATGAGCTCGAGCTACCCCAACAAGCGTCGGCCCTCCGGCCCCCCCGCAATCTGGGCCACCGACGCGACGATGACCGCGCGAAACGCCATATTGCGGCGCTGCGCGGCATTTGCACCTTTGGTCAGGCTTGCGTAAATTGGCGCGCATCCCGGAGGATCGATCACCACGAAAAATGTGATGAAGGCCGAGAGGAACAGGTCAATCATAACGCAGCAGCCACCTGATCATTAATCACGGTCTCTGCAGCTTCACCGTTCCACAATTTGATTTCAATGGTCCGCGCGCCATTTGGCTGCACTACCCAAAGATAGCTTAGTGACTGATCCCGCGCATAACCGATTTTCATTTTCGCGCCCTCGGGTGGCGTCGCCAGCATTGCGGGCGCACGGCCCTTGCAGCTCGCAACCTTGGTCTCAATCATTTCCTTCGGCATGCGCGGCGCGGTGAGGGTATCGCCATGATCGAGCACCCATTTCCATTCGCCATCGCCGCGATTGTTCGTTTCGACAAATTCCCACACGGTGGTGAAATAGCCAGTCGAGCCATCGGGCCGCTGCCATGCACCTGTCGTGACGCCGGTTTTGCCGTCGCAGGACATGAATGCCTTATGCGGTTGCCACTTCACCGATGCCACCGGATCAGCCTTGCCCTTTAACCATTCGGACGCGGCCACAGGTTGCGGCACAAACATCACCGCATCCTTTGCAGCCGTTTCGCGAAATGCCGTCCACTGGCCCTTTTGTTGGGCAAGCTGGTTAAACCCAATTTCCGCAGCGATAATCGCACTTGGATTGGCAATCTTTGCTTGGAAACCGCGAAATTCTGGACTCGGGCCAGAGGCGCAACCCGTCAACGCCGCAACAAGTATCAGGGCGAAAACGGGTTTCATGGCGTCATATACCTTCCGGTACAGTGATCCCTGCACGACGATGCGCGGCGACCAGAGTGTTGCGCAACAAGCACGCAATAGTCATGGGGCCAACACCGCCTGGCACAGGTGTGATTGCACCAGCATGACGGAGGGCATCATCAAAGGCAACGTCGCCGACCAGCCGGCCCTTGCTTTGCCCATCAGCGGGCGCAAGGCGGTTGATGCCGACATCGATGACCACCGCGCCCGGTTTCAACCAGTCGCCGGTCACCATTTCAGCGCGGCCGACGGCTGCTACAACAATATCCGCGCGCCGCACCACATCGGGCAAATCCTGCGTGCGGCTATGCGCGACGGTGACGGTGCAATTTTCAGCGAGCAACAATTGCGCCATTGGTTTGCCAACAATGTTGGAACGTCCAATCACCACGGCATTCTTACCGGACAAATCGCCCATATGGTCTTTTAAGAGCATGAGACAGCCGAGCGGCGTGCAGGGCACAAAAGCATCCTCACCCACCGCAAGCCGCCCTGCATTGACCACATGGAACCCGTCCACATCCTTGGCAGGATCAATCGCGGCAATGACCGCCTTGTCATCCATATGCGCTGGCAAGGGCAGCTGAACCAATATGCCATCAACAGCGGGATCGGCATTGAGTGTTTCCACCAATGCGATCAGTTCATCCTGCAAAACCGAAGCCGACAACTTATGTTCAAAGCTTTCCATTCCCGCTTCGACCGTCGCCTTTTTCTTGGACCCGACATAGACTTGGCTTGCAGGGTCTTCACCCACCAGCACAACCGCGAGCCCCGGTCTTCTGCCTGTTTTGGTTACAAAAGCAGGGACTACGGCTGCGATCCGTTGGCGCAAATCGGCTGCAAAGGCTTTGCCATCAATGATCATGGCTGTGCTCACATGCCCGCCATTGAGATATCATTGGCAAGGCCCACCAAGAGCATCTGAAGAATGCGCAGCCCGATCAGCAACACCATCGGCGAAAAATCAATCATGCCCGTGTCAGGCAGGATTTTGCGGATAGGCTTTAAAAACGGGTCAAGAATGACATTCAGCGCTTGCCAGATCGACGCGACAATATTGTTCGAAAGGCTGACGACGTTAAAGGCGATGAGCAGGCTCAAAATGAACTGAACGATGACCACCGTCGACAGGATCGACATCAGATAGCCAATAATGGAAATGAGCGCGAGAAGCATGAAATTCTCCGGATAAGTCTAGCCTGAGCGATTAGCCGAGCCAAGGCGCTGTATCAACACCCTAAAACAGCAAAAGCCGATATCACTTATGAATAAGCGTGCCCGCGCCCTTCACGGTGAACATTTCGATCAACATCGCGTGGCTGGTGCGCCCGTCGAGGATGACCGCTGCGTCCACGCCCGATTCCACCGCATCAACGCAGGTCTGGATTTTGGGAATCATGCCGCCGCTAATCGTGCCGTCGCTTTGCAGCTTGGCGATCGCCGCAGGATCCAGATCGGTCAGCAGCGCGCCCGATTTGTCGAGCACGCCTGCAACATCGGTCAACAGGAACAACCGCGATGCGCCAAGTGCACTCGCCACTGCGCCCGCCATCGTGTCGGCGTTGATATTGTAAGTATGCCCGTCTGCGCCCACGCCAATGGGCGCAATAACCGGAATCATACCCGCGGCGCTGATCGTATCAATGACGCTGCGGTCGACCATCGTCGGTTCGCCGACAAAACCCAAATCGATATTGCGTTCGATATGGCTGTCTGGGTCTTTCTGCGTCCGCTGAACCTTCGTCGCGGTAACAAAGCCGCCGTCTTTGCCCGAAATGCCAAGCGCTTTACCACCAGCGGCGTTGATCCAGCCGACCAGTTCTTTGTTGATCGCGCCCGAAAGCACCATTTCGGCGATCTTCGCCGTTTCAGCATCGGTGACACGCAAACCATCGACAAACTGGCTTTCGACGCCCAATTTCTTGAGCATGGCACCGATTTGCGGGCCGCCGCCATGAACGACGACGGGGTTAATGCCGACGGCTTTTAAAAGCACGACATCGTCGGCGAAATCGCGCGCCAGACCAGCATCGCCCATCGCATGGCCGCCATATTTTACGACAAATGTCTTGCCCGCGTAACGCTGCAAATAAGGCAAGGCCTCGGTAAGCGTTTCTGCTTTGGCTAGGTTGGCGGGGTTAATGGTCATGCTGCACCTTCAGCATCAAGCTTGCGGCCGATACGGACGACCAGGGCAATGACCAGTGGCACCATGACCGCCGACAGGACAATCTTGGCAATCATCTGCCCAACCATCAGATCGGCGATAGGGCGCACGCCATAGAAGGACACGGTGATGAAGATCAGCGTGTCGACAATCTGCGACAAGGCAGCGGCGACAAAACCACGAACCGCAAGAAACTTGCCCGACGTGCCCTTAAGCCGCGCAAATAACCAGACGTTCAACGAAACCGATACGCCATAAGCGAGGATGCCTGCTGCCATCATCCGCCCGCTTTGGCCGACAATGACCGGAAAGGCTTCTTTGGCTGGTTCATACATTCCGGGATCGGTTGGCAACTGAAGAACGAAATAGGAAAGCCCGATTGCGATGAACAAGGGCACAAAACCATAGCGAACCAAACGGTCAGCGATGGCGCGTCCATGCATTTCGGCAATGGCGCTTGATACCGCGATCAATGTCAGAAACGGGAAAATACCCGCCTCAACGGCCAGCGGCCCAATCGCAACCTGCTTTGCGCCCAAAAATCCGCCCAAGGGGACCATGCCGCCATAGAAGATCGCAAAAACAAACAAGGAGCGCGGAATGGCGCTTAATGATACGCCGGATGTGGTCTGGTCAGTCATGTGAAACTGACTAGCGTCTAATTTTATTGGCGCAAGGCCAACGATGGCGCTAGGTATCGCGCCAATATATCGGGGGTCGGGACGTTATGCATATTTTATTGAGCCTTGCAGGGATGATCGTCATTCTCGCGATCGCCATTTCCCTCTCGTCAAACTGGCGCGCCATCAAGTTCCGCGTGGTTGGCGCAGCCTTTGCCTTGCAGGCCAGCGTCGCTGCCCTTGTTCTATACACCTCATGGGGTAAGGTCGCGCTCAATGCCGCGTCTACCGGCGTTTCGAACCTGCTCGGCTATTCAGCGAAGGGCACGCAATTTATTTTTGGCCCGCTCGCCTCTCCCGAAATCGGGGGCAACAGCTTTGCGATTGCTGCGCTTCCCGTCATTATCTTCTTCGCTTCGCTCATTTCGATCCTCTATTATTTGGGCATCATGCAATATGTCATCCGCTGGATCGGTGGCGGTTTGCAAAAGATTACCGGCATTTCAAAAGTCGAAAGCCTTTGTGCTGCCGCCAATATTTTCGTGGGCCAGTCGGAATCACCACTGGTTATTCGTCCCTATCTTGCCAATTTGAAACCCGAACAGCTTTTCTGCGTCATGACCGTTGGTATGGCGGGCGTCGCCGGCACCATATTGGCCGCTTATGCATCCATGGGTATCCGCATTGATTATTTGCTCGCAGCAGCATTCATGTCCGCACCGGGCGGCATCCTGATGGCCAAGCTGATGATGCCCGATGTACCAGCGGTGGTGCTTGCCGAGGGCGATCCTGCGCTGGCGAACCCGCACCCTGATGATGAACCGGTCATGGTCCATGATGATGGCGAAGAAAAACCCGCCAATATCATCATGGCCGCTGCGCAGGGTGCACAAACCGGCGTTAAGCTGGCAGTCGCGGTCGGCGCGATGGTCCTGGCTTTCGTCGCCTTGGTCGCGCTGGCCAATGGCATTTTGGGCGGCATCGGCGGCTGGTTTGGTCAGCCTGACCTGAGTTTCCAACAAATTGTCGGCTATGCCTTTGCACCCGTCATGTTCCTTTTGGGCGTGCCGTGGCATGAAGCGATTCAGGCTGGCGGCTTGTTCGGCACCAAAATCGTGCTGAACGAATTCGTCGCCTTCATTGATTTGGGCGCGCTGAAAGAATTGTCTGCACCGACTGTCGGTATCGTCACCTTCGCTTTGTGCGGATTTGCCAATTTCAGCTCGATTGCCATTCAAATGGCCGTGACGGGAAGCCTTGCGCCAAACCAGCGGCCCATGATTGCCAAGCTGGGTGTGAAAGCACTCGCCGCCGGGTCGCTATCGAACCTGATGAGCGCGGCGCTGGCTGGTTTGTTCCTGTCTTTGGGCTAATCAATTTTCGCCAGCCGCCCGCTTTAATTCATAGAGCAAATCAAGCGCGGCGCGCGGGCTAAGTGCGTCGATATCAAGGCCAGTTAGCTTTTCACGCAAGGCATCAACCTTGGCCTCGGCGGCGTCGAGCGCGGCGCTGAACAATGGTAGGTCACCCAGACCCGCAGCCAAGCCACCTGTTTCCGCGCGCCCTTTTTCGAGTTTCTCCAGCACGGTCTTTGCCCGCGACACGACTTGCGGCGGAAGCCCAGCAAGCTTTGCCACTGCGATCCCGTAACTGCGGTCGGCGGGGCCATCGCCAAGCTCGTGGAGCAAGACAAGGTCGCCCTTATACTCCTTTGCGCGCACATGGTGCAGCGACAGCGCGTCAAGGCTGTCCGACAGCCGGGTCAGTTCGTGATAGTGGGTGGCGAACAGGCAGCGGCAGCGATTGGTTTCGTGAATGCCTTCGACAACCGCCCATGCAATGGCAAGGCCGTCATAGGTCGATGTGCCGCGCCCAACCTCGTCCAAAATCACAAAGCTGCGTTCGGTTGCCTGCGCAAGAATGGCCGCCGTTTCGACCATTTCGACCATGAAGGTCGACCGACCGCGCGCAAGATTATCCGATGCGCCGACGCGGCTGAAAAGGCGGTCAACAAGGCCAAGCTTTGCCGATGTCGCGGGGACATAGCTGCCCGCCTGTGCCAGCAAAACGATCAACGCATTTTGCCGCAAGAAGGTGGATTTACCGCCCATATTGGGACCGCTCACCAACCACAGCCGCTTATCGGGCGAAAGCTTGCAATCATTGGCAATGAACCGGTCGCCCGATTTGGCGAGTGCGCTTTCGACCACCGGATGTCGCCCGCCTTCGATTTCAAGGCATGGGTGGCTGACAAAAGCGGGGCGGCACCAATTGCCCTCTGCAGCGCGTTCCGCAAGCGCCGCCGATACATCGATCCGCGCCAAGGCGTCGGCGCTGGCGGCGATTGCATCACGGCGCGAGAGGACAATCGCGGTCAGTTCTTCCAAATGCGTAGCTTCCGCGGCCAAGGCGTGTCCGCTGGCCTGTGTGATGCGCATGGCCTCTTCATGAAGCTCTGGGGAATTGAAACGGACCGCGCCGGCCATCGTTTGCCGGTGCGCAAAGCCTGATCCGGCCGCCATGAGTGCATCGCCATGCTTTGCGGGCACTTCGACAAAATATCCAAGAACAGCATTGTGCCGGATCTTGAGCGCAGCCACGCCTGTTGAATCGCGATAGCGCGCTTCCAATTGGGCAATTGCCTGCCGCCCGTCACGGCCAGCCGAACGCAGCACATCCAGCGCCGCATCATAGCCTTCGGCGATGTAGCCGCCCTGTGCGGTGTCGGTGGGTGGAGATGTAACAAGCGCACGGCTGAGGACGTCAACCATATGGCCGTGGCCATCCAACATTGGCAGCAATTGGTCGAGCAATTCGGGGCGGTGGGCCATGGCGCCCAATCGCTCACGCAGATGGCGCGCCGCATCCAACCCATCGCGAATTTGTCCCAAGTCACGTGGACTGCCGCGTCCAGCAACGACACGTCCCAATGCGCGGGCGATATCCGGCAATTGCCGCAAAGCAGACCGGACGGCATCGCGGGTCAACGGCGCGTCATGGAACCACTGCACCAGCGATAAGCGCGCCTCGATGATATTCTGGTCCATCAGCGGCGCAGACAGGTCCGACGCCAGCTGGCGTGCGCCGGCACCCGTTATCGTGCGGTCAACCTCGGCCAGTAATGATCCAGCGCGCGCGCCTTTATTCGCTGCACTTATTTCAAGGCTATCGCGCGTTGCTTGGTCAATCAGCAGATGGGCATGCACTTCACGCCGGACAGGCAGTTTGAGGAAGGGCATATTGCCCCGCCCGACATGCGCCAGATAGGCAATGAGCCCGCCAGCAGCAGCCTGTTCAGCGCGCGTGACCGCACCGATGGCATCCAAGGTCGAAAGGGCGAAATGCTGCTTCAGCAAATCGCCGCCGACTATGCTTTCAAAGTCAGCGCGCGGACGAATGATTGCGCCTATAAACTGTTGGGCCAAACCATCCGGAACGACAAGTTCGCTTGCCGAAAGCCGTGCAAGTTCCGCTTCAAGTGCGCTCGCCGCAACGGTGACGAGTTCGAAATAGCCAGTCGAGATATCTGCTGCCGCCAGACCATATTCGTCACCCACCGGCGCGACGGCGACGAGCATGTTTGACGTCCAGCTGTCCAACAAGCTGTCCTCCGTCAGCGTACCTGCCGTCACGAACCGGACGATGTCGCGCGCCACCAATGTCTTTGAACCGCCGCGCGCTTTGGCATCTTCGGGGCTTTCGGTTTGCTCCGCAATCGCGACGCGGTGGCCCGCCTTAATCAGCCGCGCCAGATAGCCTTCGGCTGCATGCACCGGCACACCGCACATCGGAATGGGTCTGCCATCATGTTCGCCGCGCGATGTGAGTGCGATATCCAGCGTTGCAGCGGCCGCGCGCGCATCGTCAAAGAATAGCTCGAAAAAGTCACCCATGCGGTAGAACAGCAGGCAATCCTCGGCCTTCGCCTTCAGCCCGAGATACTGCACCATCATTGGTGTCGGTCCCGATGTCGCTTTGCCCGATGTCGCTTTGATTGTCCCCGTCATGGTCAACGCGATAGCGGAGCCGTTCCTGTGGGGCAATGCTTGCCCTAGCGACACCACCGCGTTAGGGCACGTTAAATTATAAAATACGGTCAGGCCCCAAAATGAACGATAGCGACGTCCAGATTACAGCTCAGGAAGCCTTGGATTTTCATTCCCAAGGTCGTCCAGGGAAAATCGAAATCGTGGCGACCAAACCAATGGCCACGCAACGTGATTTGTCTCTGGCATATTCGCCGGGTGTCGCTGTGCCGGTGCAGGCCATTTATGACGATCCAGCAACCGCCTATGATTATACCGCAAAGGGTAATCTCGTCGCGGTTATCTCAAATGGTACGGCCATATTGGGCATGGGCAATTTGGGTGCATTGGCATCCAAACCCGTGATGGAAGGCAAGGCGGTGCTGTTCAAACGCTTCGCCGACGTCGACTCGATTGATATCGAGGTGAAGACCGAAGATGCGCAGCGCTTCATTGACGCGGTCGAACTTCTTGAACCGACCTTTGGCGGCATCAATCTGGAAGACATAGCCGCGCCTGATTGCTTCATCATTGAACAGACTTTGAAAGAACGGATGAACATCCCCGTCTTTCATGATGACCAGCATGGCACCGCCATCATCGCGGCGGCAGGATTGATCAATGCGTGTGAGCTTACGGGTCGTTCGTTGAAAGATATTAAGGTCGTCTGCAATGGCGCGGGTGCAGCAGCAATTGCCTGCACCGAGCTGATAAAAGGCATGGGCGTACCGCACGACAATGTGATTATGTGCGACCGTTCCGGCGTGATTTATCAAGGCCGTACTGAAGGCATGGATCAGTGGAAATCGGCGCATGCCGCAAAAACCACTACGCGCACCTTGGCAGAAGCGATCGTCGGCGCAGATGTATTCCTTGGCCTTTCCGCCGCCAATGCGTTGAGCGCCGACATGGTAAAGACGATGGCACCTGAGCCCATCATCTTCGCAATGGCGAACCCCGATCCCGAAATCTCGCCACCTGTGGCGCGCGCCGCACGGCCCGATGCGATCATTGCAACGGGGCGGTCGGATTTTCCAAATCAGGTCAACAATGTCCTGTGCTTTCCATTCCTGTTCCGCGGGGCGCTCGACGTGCGCGCTACGACGATCAACGAACCCATGAAGATTGCGGCATCGCATGCATTGGCGCAATTGGCGCGTGAAACCGTGCCCGAGGAAGTGGCGGCTGCCTATGGCGGCATGATGCACAAATTCGGCCGGGATTATATCATCCCGTCGCCATTCGATCCACGCCTCATGGAAATCGTCGCCTCCGCCGTTGCAAAAGCAGCGATGGATTCGGGCGTCGCGCAAAAGCCGATTGCCGATATGAACGTCTACCGCGCGAGCCTGCGCGCGCGTCAAAACCCAACCACATCCGTTCTAACCCAAGTTTATGCAGCCGCAAGGGCAAAGCCAAAGCGCGTCATTTTTGCCGAAGCTGAAGAAGATGTCGTGTTGCGCGCTGCCGTTCAGTTTAAACAAGATGGCTATGGCGTTCCCGTGCTGGTCGGACGCGATGCGCGCGTTACCGAAAAACTGATCGGACTCGGCGCCAATCCGGACGAGTATGAAATCCATAACAGCGCGCAAAGTCCACTGGTCGAGAAAATGGTCGACCGGTTATATGGCCGCCTGCAGCGCCGCGGTTATCTGCGCCGCGATATCCAGCGGATGGTCAACCGCGACCGCAACATCTTTGGCGCACTGCTGCTGCAGATGGACCAAGCCGACGCGATGATCACGGGCGTGACACGCACCTTTGGACAAACCTTGCGCGAGTTGCGCCGTGTGCTCGATGCCAAGAAGGATGCGACACCGTTCGGCATTCACGTCATGGTCGGTAAAACACATACGGTGTTTATCGCCGACACCACGGTCAACGAACGCCCGACAGCTGAAGAACTTGCCCATATTGCCGAGAAAACCGCTGGCGTTGCCCGCCGCATGGGCCATGTCCCGCGCGTTGCCTTCCTGTCATTCTCGACCTTTGGCAATCCCGCTGGAAACTGGCTTAATAACATCCGCGATGCCGTTGCCATATTGGATGCCCGCCGTCCCGACTTCGAATATGAAGGCGACATGCCGCCGGATGTTGCGCTCAACCCAGCGTTGATGAAAAACTATCCGTTCTGCCGTTTGTCCGGGCCAGCCAACGTGCTTGTCATGCCGGGTCTGCAATCGGCAAACCTGTCGGCAAAGCTGTTGCGCGAATTGGGCGGGGACCAAGTCATTGGACCGATGTTGCTGGGTATCGAGCGTCAAGTGCAAGTGGCCACTATGGCGTCAAGCACCAGTGACTTGGTAACCTTGGCCGTACTTGCCGCGGCAGGTGTCACTGAATAAGCGACAGGAAAGCGGGGGCGATTGTCCCCACCTTTTCCAATATCGTGACGTTAAGTCAGAATCAGTTCGGGCTGTTCGGTGTCGCGCCTTGGCCAGTGCCTGCGCCGACAGAACCGATATTGCCGAAGATTTCTTCAAAGAAGCTGGTGTTGCGGCCAAGCGTTGGCGTCTTGTCGCCTTCAGGGCTGATTTTCGAAATAAGTTCTTTGCCTGTTTGCGTAACCGAGGCGACATTTCCGGCAGGGTCAAACCGGACCTTCAGCACATATTGCGAATCTGCCTTTGGCTGCGAGAACGCCAGCTGCTTTGCGTCGCGTGAATAATAATACCAGTCGTTTTGATCGAACTGACCAACAAATGTCGGACGGCCAAGCGATGCCTGAACCGATTCCTTATTGTCTACGCCGGGTTGGATAGCGTTCAGCAAGGTCTGGTCGCCAATATAGCCCTGATGCGAACGAAGGCGGGTACAGCCAGACGCCAATGTCATAGCGGCCAATAATGCTGCAAAACCTGCAATTTGCGTCGCGCGCATAAACTTCTCCGCTAATCCACTAAAGTTGGGCCTTTGCCATTGCATCCTTAAGGCGCAATATCAATATGCAATCCCAGATGAATGCCCGATGAGTAAGGATGAAAACACGTCAAAATGACATTATTGAAAAGACTTTTCGGGAAAGGGGAACCCGACCCCAAGCTTAAGCTGATTCCATTGTACAATCAGATCGTGGCTAAAGCACGTGAGCCGCATTGGTATATCGAAGGCCAGGTTCCAGACAGCATTGACGGACGCTTCGATATGGTTGCCTCTATCTTGTCGCTGGTTCTGCTGCGGCTTGAGGACGGCGGTGATTATGCACTCGACATGGCGCGCCTTACGGAAGTGTTTGTCGACGATATGGATGGGCAGCTGCGTGAAGTGGGCATCGGCGATATGATCGTTGGTAAACATATCGGCCAGATTATGAGCGCCGTCGGCGGCCGCCTCGGTGCGCTGCGCTCGGCTTTGTCCGATACGGCGGAGCTTAATGAAGCCATTGTGCGCAACATTTACCGGGGTGTTGCCCCCGAAGCCGGACCGCTTGCACACACGCGCCAAGCTTTGTTGGATGTCGAACGTGCATTGGGGACGCAATTGCCCGATATGATCGTTGAAGGTGACGCAAAGTGGTGACAGCCAACGAGTTTAGCCATGTCGTCAAGATATCCGAAGTTGGAAACCACAGCCGCAACCTTCGGCTTTCGGCGGATGAGGCAGCGCGCAATGGTCTGATGGCGCGGTTTGATCTGGCGGCTTTAGACAATCTTGAGGCTGAAATTTCGTTGAAGCATGAAGCGGACGCCGTGATTGCAACCGGACGGTTCACGGCCAGCCTCGCGCAATTTTGCATCGCAACGCATGATCCCGTTCCTGCAAAATTGGACGAGCCCATACATATCCAATTTATTGCCGAACCCACATCAAATGGCGAAGTGGAACTCGAGCTCGCGCCCGAAGATTGTGACACGATGTTCCACGATGGCCAGACCATTGATCTGGGTGAGGCGGTTGCGCAGTCAATGGGTCTCGCGCTCAATCCCTATCCACGCAGTCCAGAAGCAGAGAAAATCTTGAAGGCTGCGGGTGTAAAAAGCGAAGAAGACATCGCTCCAGTGGGCGCGCTCGCGGGACTGAAGGACTTGCTGGCGAAAAAATGATTGGGCAGCGCCATGTTTGATGTGGCGCTTCGCCGACTTGTCGACCCGGTGCTGTTCCGGATGGCGCGCGTGCTGGCAGGTGCGCGGTTTTCGGCAAATGCCCTGACGATCACAGGTGCTGCCATCGGACTGGGCGCCGCGTTTTTTATCACGCAGGCGCATTATTCGGCTGCATTGGCATGTATCGTCCTCAATCGCCTTTTTGACGGCCTTGACGGCGCGATTGCCCGAATCAACGGGCCGACGGACTTTGGCGGATATTTGGATTCGCTATGCGACTTTCTGTTCTACGTTTCCGTGCCGGTCGCGTTCGGCATATCAAGCGCTGACAATCAAATGCCTGCGCTCGCACTGGTGGCGAGCTTCACCCTGACAGCAGTCAGCTTTCTCGGATATGCGGCAATTGCCGCGCGGCGCAACAATGATGACGGTGCGCATGGCCCCAAAGCATTTATCTATTCAACCGGGTTGATGGAGGGCGGGGAGACCATCGCATTCTTTTTGCTATTCTGCCTGTTCCCGGCATTTTTCCCGACATTGGCGCTGATATTTGCCGCTTTGTGTATACTGACCGTTGCCCAGCGCGTTGCACTCGCGGCAAAAAGCTTCAGCTAACCACGCTGCCAGCGAAACCAACGTTCGGCCCATTTCAGCAAAGCTTCGGGCTTACGCGCCAACCCGAACTGACCCGCCGCATATTTGTTGGCCTCAGCCCATGTTGGGTAGGGGTGAATGGTCTGCAGGATTTTGCGCAGCCCCATTTTATGCTTCATCGCGAAGGTGACTTCGGCGAGAATTTCGCCCGCATTCTGGCCAATGATCGTTGCGCCCAAAATGCGGTCACTGCCTTTGGCGGTCAGGATTTTGACAAAGCCATGGGCTTCGCTTTCGGCAATCGCCCGGTCGAGATCATCAAGATCGTACCGCGTGACATCGAACGACAGGCCCTGCGCGCGCGCTTCCGCTTCGGTCAGGCCGACCGTCGCCAATTCGGGTTCCGTATAGGTGACACGTGGCAGGACGCGGTAATCGGTGCGGTATTTTTTGAACGGCCGTGCCAGTGCATTCACGCTGGCATACCATGCCTCATGACTGCCGCCGTGCGTCAGCTGCTGGCGTCCGGCAACGTCGCCCGCACAATATATATGCGGCATGTTCGTGCGCAGAAAATCATCATTCGCAAGCTGGCCATCGACAACCAACCCCAATTCTTCAAGGCCAAAGCCCGACACCCGCGGCTTGCGACCGACGGCGATGATGATGTCATCATAGGCTATCGATTTTTCACCCTGGGGTCCTTCAACGACCAGAGTTTTTCCCGCTTCAAAACGCACGGCACGGTGGGCCGTGTGAACGCTCACGCCCTCCGCCTGCAATCGCGCGGTCACCAATGCAGCGGCATCGGCATCCTCTTTCAGCAGCAACCGATCCGCCATTTCGACGATAGTCACTTTTGACCCCAAACGCTGAAATGCCTGTGCAAGTTCGCAGCCAATGGGACCGCCACCCAAAATCACGAGACGGTTGGGCGCACTTGGCCGGTCCGCCATGACATCCCACAAACTCTCGCTCGTCAGATAGCCGCTATCCTCAACGCCCGGCAGCGGCGGGATGAACGGTGCGGCCCCCGTGGCGATGATGAAGGATTTGGCGGTTAACTGACGTGCGCCATCAATCTCGATGGTCCACGGATCGATGAAGCGCGCATAGCCCTTTACGCAATCGACGCCGAGACCGGTGAAGCGTTCAACGCTATCATGCGGTTCAATCGCGGTAATGACATCGCGAACGCGGCGCATGACCGCAGCGAAGTCAATCACGGGTGCGCCGCCCTGAATGCCAAAGCGGGCCGAGTCCGCAACCTGATGCGCAACCTTTGCGCTTTTGATCAGCGCCTTGGACGGGACGCATCCGGTGTTGAGGCAATCGCCGCCCATGTCATGCGCTTCGACCAAGGTCACTTTCGCTTTGACCATTGCCGCGATGTAGGCCGACACCAAGCCCGCCGATCCGGCACCAATGACTATGAGGTTGCGGTCAAACCGCTTCGGCTTTTGCCAGCTTTCAGCCACGGCTGCGCTTCACCACAGCGACGATAGCCTTCGCCGCCCACGGGAAGAGCGCCAACGCCACGAATGAGGCAATAAGTGTGGGCGACAACAAACCGGCGGTGCTTTCTATACGGCTGATCTGGGTGCCTGCATTCACGAACACGATCGTCGCGGGCAACATGCCGATCTGGCTTACCCAGAAGAATGTGCCGGTTTTAATCCGCGTCAAACCCATCAGCAAATTGATGACGAAGAACGGAAATACCGGGATCAAACGCAGCGTGAACAAATAGAAGGCGCCGTCTTTTTCAAGTCCGTCATCAACGGCGCGCAACCGTTCACCGAATTTGCCCTGCACCCAATCGCGCAGCACATAACGCGAACTGAGAAACGCCAATGTTGCGCCCATAGTCGATGCAAAGGAAACAATGAGCGTGCCAGCGACAACGCCAAACAAAGCACCGGCGACCAAGCTCATGATTGCAGCGCCCGGAATCGATAATCCCGTCACCGCGACATAAAGGAGGAAAAACCCGGCGATATAGAGCGCTGGGTTTGCATCCTTTGCCGCGACAATGTCTGCCTGACTGGCTTTGAAATTCTCGAGGCTTAGATATTGGCCCAAATCAAAAATAAAATAGGCCGCAATCGCGCCAATCAGGACAAGAGCCAAAACTGCTTTTTTCATTTTGGCCCCTGTTCAATCTGTTACTGCTATTGGCCGCTGGCTAGCGATCAAAACGGTACGTCGTCGTCGAGGTCGTTGTCGAAATCGCCGCCACCAAAGCCGGAAGAACTTCCGCCGCCACCGCCACCGGCGCCCCAATTGTTACCGCCGGACGATCCGCCCGAGGAACCACCGCCTGATGCGCCGCCGCTCCAGCCATCGCCGCCGCCTGATCCGCCCTTTGGACCATCAAGCATGACCAGCTTGCCATCAAAGCCTGCAACCGACACTTCGGTTGTGTAACGGTCGTTACCTGAAGCATCCTGCCATTTGCGGGTACGCAATTGACCTTCGATGTAAACCTTGCTGCCTTTTTTCAGGAAACGTTCGGCCACGCCAACAAGGCCGTCGGAATTCAACACGACGCTATGCCATTCGGTGCGTTCTTTTTTCTCGCCTGTTGTGCGGTCTTTCCAGTCTTCCGACGTCGCGATCCGCAGGTTGCAAATGCGCCCACCGTTCTGGAAGGATTTGACTTCGGGATCAGCGCCCAAATTGCCCACGATGATAACTTTATTGACGCTTCCCGCCATGTTCCTGCCCTCTAATCAAATGATCTTGTGAACTTGCTATAAGCCGAAGGAACGCGCTGTCCAATATGTTATGCCAGCGGCGGCATATGCCAGCGCAAAAAGATAGGTGACCATGAATATCGGCCATTTCCATCCATTGGTTTCGCGGCGCGTCACGGCAATGGTGGAAATACACTGCGGCGCAAAGACAAACCACGCAAGAAACGCCAAGGCTGTCGCAAGTGACCAGTCC
Organism: uncultured Sphingomonadales bacterium; assembly: GCA_937898535.1. Lineage (GTDB taxonomy): Bacteria > Pseudomonadota > Alphaproteobacteria > Sphingomonadales > Sphingomonadaceae > Sphingorhabdus_B. The sequence continues at coordinate 15,338 of CALDKP010000346.1, forward strand.
GCCGCCAGCTTGGGGCCAAGACTGGACGCGGCCGCGTCTTCATCCGCCGCATCAATGGCCTGCCCGATGTGGCGGCGGTCGAGAACCTCATCTTCGAGGCGAACTACCTCGTCATGGGCCTCGGCGATGTCTACCTCGGCGCGCCCGTCGCCACCCCGGTCGATCCGCGCCACCGCCTCGTCACCACCAAGTACAACCCCGCGCGCACCTGGACCCCGCCCAATGTCGTCGGCATCGGCGGGCGCGACGAGACCTGGCTGCTCGGCGCCTACGGCGTTGCCGGCCTGGTGACCATGGCCATGCTGGCGCGCGTGGTCGACCGGCGGCTGTTCGTACCAGTCCACTTCGCCGGCCGCGAGGGCCGCCGATGCGACCGCAGGATCGGGAATGATGCGCCATTCGAGACGGTCGATCTTCACGACCTTCCCGCCGGCGGCCCAGGAGGGCGGCTCGCTGCGCGGCTTGTAATCCGCGAACTTCTCGTAGACCGCGATCTGGCCGGGCACCCACTGTTCCCGCACGAAGCGGAACGGACCGGACCCGGTCGCATCGGTGATGTTC
>CALDKP010000347.1 GCA_937898535.1 uncultured Sphingomonadales bacterium
GAATGCCTTGTAGCCGCGCGTATAAGACAGATAAGTTCTGAGATTGTCCGTCCAGCTGAACTCCGCAACGCCCCTCCACGTTAGCTGACCTCCGCTGCGGCGGCGCTTGTCTGCTGGGATCGTTTGAGTTGGTGACAATGCGCTCCCATTTGCGCGAAGCCGCTGGGCCTGGGCAAATATTCCCTTGTCGTCGTAGTTATAGCGCGCGCCTGCGGTCAATTTGAGGCGATCGCCGATGTTGAACGATGTTTCGCCGAACACGGCAAAGTTTTCATTAGCGATGTCATTATTGGAGGGCGAGAACTGCGCAAGAGCATTTCCACCAAGCAGCGCTGCCAGCTGTGTGTTGATTAGCAGCGCACTAACTTCGGTCACGTCCTTGCGGAAATAATAAGTCCCTACCAGCCAGCTGAAAGGTCGGCCTGAAGGGGATGTAATCCGGATCTCCTGACTAATTTGCTGGTTCGTGCGGACGATGCCCGGAAAAGTCAGCAGATTTAGCCCCGTAAAATCAATATCCGCGATGCTACGCTGCTCAATATCCCGAAACGAAAAGATCGAAAGCAGTTCATGCCCTGATCCAAGATCGAATCTGGCATCGAGCGACGCGGCAATCAAGTCTTGGTCATATGTATTCAGACCATCCGCTGCCACAACTTGATCTTTCAGCTGGTTGCGCGGAAACGGAACGCCTGTGCCTACAAAAGGAAAGTTGGGGGAGGCGTTGGCAAAACGCTGATAAAGGGCTTCGGGCACATTATCAAAGACAGGCAGACAGCAGTCCTGGCGCGAGCGGGAATATTCTGCCGTCGCCAACAAAGTGGCGGGCCCACCATTGTCAAACAATAGACGTCCACGAACGCCCTGCGAATCCTGGTTGTTACTATCGGGCCCGATCAGGTTCTTTAAATAACCGTCACGCTTGTGATAATAAGCGCTGACCCGACCGAAGAGTGCATCTTGCACCAAGGGGCCGGTTACTGTGCCCGCTATCTGGATACGATTAAAACTGCCATAGGTTGCCTGCACATCACCGCCAAATGTCTTATCAGGGCGTCGCGTTACGAAGTTGATGATACCAGCGGGTGATGCGTTTCCAAACAGGGTCGATTGCGGACCACGTAGAACCTCGACGGCAGCGATGTCGTTAAAGTCACCAATCCCAATTGACGTACGGTCGGTAAAAATGCCGTCCACATAAATGCCGACGCTGGGTTCGAGCGCAGCGCTACCGCCTGCGGTGGTTACCCCGCGCATGCCAACGTTTGATTGCACCGGCGACTGCTGGGACGAAAAGACTACACTTGGCAACAGTGTCGCGAGTTCTGAAAAATTGGTCGCTCCCGTTGCGCGAATGGTTTCAGCAGTGACGACGCCGACCGACACTGGTGCTTCAGTTACTGTTTGCCCCGTCTTTGTAGCGGTAACGATGATTTCACCTGAGTCGCTTGGGTCTTTGTCCGAAGTAGCTTGGGCATACGCTCCGCTGGCAGACAAAAGAATTGCAGTGCAAGCCGAAGTTGCCAGGAACTGGCTCAAAAACCGCTTGTGATTGAACGTGTTGTGGTCATTGGCTGCTTTCGCCATGTCATTCTCTCCCCTGCATCTGTGCGCAATAATTGTTTTTGAGCACGGGCGTAAAAACACACCCCTGCCACCCACTCGGTAATCACAACTTGCATCAATGTTCAGGGCATGTCAATATACATACATGTAGGTATAAAAGGAGAGTAAGTTGTCTGGGGCGAAAGAAGATGAAGTCTATGTTGTTCCGTCAAAGCACGGATCAGCTGGTTGGGGAATCCATGGCGTATTCTTCCGCGACACCTGCTATTTCGACAGATGGGAATGGGAAATCCCTTCGCAGCTGTTGTCGCGTGTCACTTCGGATAATTCCATTCGTGAATATCACAGCATTACGCAGGCTGATCGGTCTCAATCGGTAGGGCTGAAAAGGGACCTTACCGTTAGCTGTACAGGTTTCCGGGACCACTGGATAATGACAAATACCACAGCAGAAGAGCAGTCATTCACACTGCAACTTGCGCTTCGTCCCAGACTGGTTGATCTGTTTGCATTACGCGACGAACCCCTTGTTGCACCGGTTATCGGTATTACCCAAAATTCGGAACAGGCGTGGACATATAACCGCGTTGCCGACGACGGGGTAGTCCACAGCGCCACGATACGCTGCGAGGACGGACTCGCAGATGATCTAAGCTGGTCATTTACTTTACCACCCGGAGGCTCAAAGCAACTGTGCTTGGACGTACTGATTAAAAGTTCGGATTATAATCCAGAGTCGTTTCCGGCCCTGCCATCTCGAGCCGACTGGGCTGCGGGTTTTTATTCGGTTGCCGGATTTACTGTTTCCGTTGATCAGGCGATTGAAGATTTGCGAACATTGTTGTTGAGCACCGAGTTTGGTCCCTATCCGGCGGCGGGTATGCCAATCTTCGTCAATTTCTTCGGCCGAGACGCTCTAATTACTGGGATGATGATCCTAAAGTGGCAACCGTCTGTCCTGAAGTCAGTGCTGGCGTTTCTTGCAGCCCATCAGGGCCGCACGACTGAGCCCTTCCGGGAAGAAGAGCCTGGCAAAATTCTTCATGAAGTGCGTCGCGGCGAATTGAGCAGAACGAATAAAATTCCATTTGGCCGGTATTATGGTTCAGTGGATGCGACCCCGCTTTTTCTGATGGCAGCAGGCGAATACTTCCGAAATGTGAAGGATGAGGATTTCGCCCGCGAGCTCAGGCCCGCCATAGAGGCGGCCGCGGATTGGCTTACGCTACACCTAGATGGCCCGTCTGGTCTTGCGACGTTTGAAGCATCAGGCTCTGGTCTGACTGTCCAGTCATGGAAGGATTCTGGAAATTCAATGGTCGATGAGCACGGCAAATCGGCGCGTCAGCCGCTGGCGGTAGCTGAAGTTCAGGGATATGCTTACGCCGCACTGCAGGCAGCCGCTGTCTTGCTGGTCGATCGCGCAGATGAGTTGACGTCTCGGGCTAAAGCCCTCCAAAAATCGTTTCATGCGCAGTTCTGGCTGCCTGAGCTGTCGACCTATGCAATGGCGCTCGACGCCGACATGAAGCCACTGCGTGTTTTATCCTCCGATCCCGGACATCTTCTCTGGGCAGGCATCGTGCCTGAAGACGTTGCCGCCATACTGGTCAAAACACTGATGAGTGATGCGCTCTGGTCAGGATGGGGACTGCGAACCTTGGGGTCAGACGAGGTGGCTTACAATCCCGTCTCTTATCATAATGGAAGTGTATGGCCGCACGATACCGGGTTGTTTGCGATGGGACTTGCGCGTTACGGGTTTGAAGACGAATTGAAAAAGGTGGCGCTGGCCTTGCTGGATCTGGCTGCAGCTTCGCCTGGCGGACACATTCCTGAACTTATATCCGGATTTGACCGCAGCGACCATCGCGAGCCAGTTCCATACACCCACGCAAATGCGCCGCAGGCTTGGGCGGCAGCAGCTGTTGTAAGAATGGCAGATTATTTGCAGAATGGCGAAGCGCGGGGTTCACATTCGGTATCAAAACCATGAGGTCTTTTTTAAAACCGGAGGACCGGCAGTCATTTCTCTATGCCGTGCCATATTTAACGCACGCGTTAGCAATGACGCCGCTCATTACCTTCATCCCGTCATTTTATGCAGACGCTCATGGTCTGTCGCTCGCGCTTGTGGGCGCAATATTATTTTTTACGCGTCTTACCGATATCATCACCGAGCCGCTGATCGGCATTCTGAGTGACCGAACAAAATCGAAGTACGGACGGCGCAAACCATGGATCGTAGCAGGTCTTCCTTTTTTAATGCTCGGTATCTGGATGGTTTTCGCGCCACCTTTTAAAGTCACCGCGGCATATGCCATATTTTGGATCGCCGTCACCTATATTGCGTTCAACGTCGTAGACACGCCATACAAGGCGTGGGGCGCTGAGCTTTCAAAGAGCTACTCAGGGCGAACCAGAGTTGCCGGCTGGCGCGAAGGGTTCGGCATTGCGTCGTCTATGAGCGCCCTTGCCCTGATCTTCTTTTTGCAGAGCCAGGGGATGGGTAGCACGGCAGACCTCATGTTTTGGCTTGGAACCAGTTTTGTTGTTCTGATGCCGATCCTGTTCGCCGTCGGGTTGGTTTTTGTTGCAGAGCCCGACGTCGAGGTCGTGACCGTACCGCCCGTCAGCTTTCGCGAAGCAACGGCAGTCCTGTTTTCCAACAAGCCCTTCATGCGGCTGCTCGGCGGACTGATCGTGCTGATGGCTGGGGCCATAATTGGCGCATCGCTCCATCTTATCGTGATGGAAAAGGTATTTAATGCCAAGCATCTGTTTCCCATCATTCTTGCCGGCGAAAATATTGCAGGCTTGCTCTCACTCCCTTTTTGGCTGTGGTTGTCCAAACGCATCGGTAAACACCGGGCGCTGGCGATCGGCACGTTGAGCATGGCACTGCTCAGCTTTCCAATACCGCTTATCGATCATGACCGCCCTGACCTCTATGCCGCCTGCATCATCATTCGCGGTTTTGCAGGGGGAGCGCTTGGGATCCTTGTATCAGCAATGATTGCTGACGTGGTGGACCTCGATACCCTGAAGACCGGCAAAGCCAGGAACGGCCTTTATTTTGCTCTTGTGGGTACGCTAAGCAAATTCGGCTTGGCCTTTGGCGCGTTAATTGGCACGAGCATTCCAGCGCTCGCAGGCTTTGCAATGACTGGCCCCAACACCGACGCTGCAATTTTCTCCTTGATGGCGACTTACGCTTGGCTGCCAATGCTAATTATGGGACTGGCGACACCCTTCTTTTGGTTTTATCCACTGACGGAGGCAGTGCAGAGAGATTTGCGTGCGCAAATCGATGCACGCCAACTGGAGGAAATCCCCGCATGACCGATGCAAATGTTTCGGCCGCAGCCGGCGGCAAACAGCGAAATATTATCCCCAAAGCTGAGCAGGCGCGCCGCACTCGCGCTCTCATTGTGGAAACTGGTATTCGTTGTCTTGCGCAGCATGGCTTTGCCAGCACAACTATGTTGCTAATATCGAAAGAGGCTGGAATTTCCCGCGGCCCCTTGCACTATCATTTTGCTGACCGAAATGAGCTGATGGCCGCGATTGCCGAAGCCCTACCAAGGGGCGTCAGCAGAAAGATTATGACTCGGCTGCTGGCGCCGAAAACGCTTGAAGCGCGGCTAGAAACCATGGTTGATTTTGCCTTGGGAGAACATATTGGACCACATCACTTTGCCGCAATGGAACTACTGTTGGCAGCCCGCAACGACTTTGAGCTTGCTAAGGCGATCCAACCTCACTTTTCGGAGAGCGAAACGCTAAGCGACGAATGGTGGATCGATTATTTCGGAATGCTGCATTGGCCTGCTGACCGGCTGATCGCTTTTCGCCACGTAGCCGTTGCAACTTTGCGGGGGCTCGCGCTCGATTACCTACTCCACGGTGATGCCGAGGCACATAAAAACGCGCTGGAGTTGTTCCGCGAAATGTTCATAGCATTCGGGCGGAAGCCACACTCGGATGATTGAGCTCGCTCTTTCTTTTATGATGGCCACAAGTGTCCCAACGCCAGTCGTAGAAACATTCGCGGGTCCTATAGAAGGCCTGATCGAGCAAAATATTTCCGTCTATCGCGGTATTCCATATGCCAAGCCGCCCGTTGACGCTCTGCGCTGGCGGGCCCCGAGAAAAGCGGACCGCTGGACAACAAAGCGAACTGCGCATGAATTTGGCGCGGTGTGCATGCAAGCCGATCCTAAAGGTGATGCAGGAGTTGGCGCAGAGCGCCCCAGCGAAGATTGTCTTACGCTTAACATTTGGGCGCCGCCCCGAGGCAACGCGCCATATCCGGTTATGATCTGGATCCATGGCGGAGGATATATAAGCGGTTCGGGTTCTGCTCCGCTCTATGACGGCTCGGCACTTGCTGCCCGCGGGGTTGTGGTCGTTACGTTTAACTACCGGCTCGGACGCTTCGGCTTTTTTGACCATCCTGAACTCGCACAGTTAAAGGAAGGTGCAAATTTCGGACTGCTTGACCAGCGCGCTGCATTCCAATGGGTACGCAACAACATCGCGGCATTTGGAGGGGACCCAGGCAAGGTCACTCTATTCGGCAATAGTGCTGGCGGGGAATCGATACTTTTTCACATGACATCACCCGGCTCACGCGGCCTTTTTCATCGGGCGATCGTCCAGTCAGGGCTCGGTGGTCGCAATCTTTTAAAATCTTCAGCGTCGGTTGACCGCGATCGAGCATCAATGCCGGTCGGCGAACTGCGTGCGTTAAAGGCATCGGACATAACTGCCTGGGGAACGCCGTCACTCTACCGGGGATTTGGACCCATCATTGACGGCGTTGTTATCAATGGTTCAATTGAAGATACCTTTCGGGCACGTCGGCAAGCACCTGTTCCCCTCACTATTGGTTACAACAGCTTTGAGATTCCGCCAACAGGTATAGGAGGCACAGAAGTGGCTTTGGCACTGGTGGGTCACGATGAAAAGCAGCGGGCCTCCGGTATTGCGGCTTATGGCGGTGTTGAAGGTTACGAGCAGAATATCGCTAGCGACGCATTATTTAGGATGCCTGCCATACGGCTTGCTCGTCTGCATGCACGGGCAGGCCATCCGACCTGGGCCTATGAGTTCGATGTTGTGACGCCATCTGTGTCAACGCGCCTCAGCGGCGCGCCGCATGCGTCTGAACGGGCATATGTGTTTAATACCCTTCAGACCCTTGACTGGAGCACGGACGAGCGGGACGCAGCAATTGCAGGCAATATGGCGGACCGTTGGGTGGCTTTTGCGCGCATCGGGAGACCTGACACCGGTTCTGCTCCTTGGCACCGCATGACAAAGGTGAGGACAGACGTATTTTCGATCACGCGCGCCGAAAAGCCGCGCGATACCGAAATTTCTGCATCTCTGTCCCGTTATTTTAGGCTTCCATGACTCCGCTCGGTCTTGTCGCAGTCGGCGCGCATCCAGACGATATTGAATTGTCGATGTTGGGGCTTCTTTTAAGGTTTGCGCGTGCAGGTCATGATGTTACGTGGATCGTCGCTACTGACGGCGCGGCAGGCAATGGCGGGCGGGATAGGTCGCTTGCGGCGGTGCGTGCCACCGAAGCCCAAGCGGCAGCAACAAGTGCAGGTGCACATTTAGTGCCGTGCGGTTTTCCAGACGGCCAGTTGGCGTGGGATTCTAAAGCACCGGGGATAATTGGGCAGCATCTCGATCGAATTAGGCCCGACCTGATCGTTACCCATGCCCTAAATGATTATCACGCTGATCACCGAGCCGTTGCGCGCATCGTGGGTGATACAGCGCCCGTCGGTATTCCAATCCTGCGCGCCGACAACATGTTGGGTTTATATTTTTCGCCCGACATTCTCGTAGACATCAGCGAGGTGTTTGAAGCGAAGTTGGCAGCGCTTGCCCTGCATGAAAGCCAAAAGATGGCCAGCTTCCGGGAGGGCATTACGACATGGAACCGCTTTCGGGGTCTGCAGTCCAGCAAAGCGAAGTTCGTCCATGCCGAAGCCTATTCCATCGACCGCCAGCTAAACAACAACCTCCGGCCCTTACTCGACAGGATCGGCGGATACGTAATGCTGTGACTGTCACCCAATAACAGGACTTAAGATTATGCATTCGACCATCCAGATTGACGGAAATTCGTTTCGGGATCGCGACGGGCGTCACGTCATCTTGCGCGGTGTCAATCTTGGCGGGGACTGCAAGGTTCCGGTAAGCCCTGACGGGCACACTTATAATCGGACCGATTTTGCCGATCATCGCAGTGTCGACTTTGTCGGACGGCCTTTTCCACTAGAAGAAGCCGATGCACATTTTGTTCGCTTGCAGCGATGGGGGTTCAATTGTCTTCGGCTGCTCACAACCTGGGAGGCGGTCGAGCACGCAGGCCCAGGGATATATGACGAGGCCTATCTCGATTATCTGGCAGCGATCGCGCGCCGTGCCGGTGATTTTGGGTTTCATGTTTTCATCGATTTCCACCAGGACGTATGGGCTCGCATGTCAGGCGGAGACGGAGCGCCGGGTTGGACGTTCGAGGTGGCCGGGTTGGATTTCACAAAATTTGATGTAGCCGATGCCGCTCACGTGATGGCTTATAAATATGATGCCGAAATCGGGGGACGACAAAACAGTTATCCGCAAATGAGCTGGGGCGCAAATTATCGGATGCCGGCTAATGCGATCATGTGGACGCTGTTTTTCGCAGGTGAGGCCTTTGCTCCATTGGCCTTGGTTGAAGGCCGGAATGTGGGCGTGTATCTACAAGACCATTATCTCGCTTCGATGCGGGCCGTTGCCGAGCGCGTTGCCGACATACCGCATGTAATCGGATTTGATACCCTCAACGAACCTGGTAGTGGCTGGATAGGACAGAATCTCGACCAACGCCGCGGACTGCTGCGTGGTTTGTCCTGGTCCCCGCTGGATGCTCTAGCCGTAGCATCTGGAATACCTCGGCGTCTGCCGCTTCTCGAAGGCGGGGAACGGCTGGTCAACCCTCAGGGTATTTCCATCTGGCGCAGAGACTCAGAGGACCCGTTCCGGAAGGCGGGCGTGTGGGACGTCACGTCCAGCGGCGAGCCTGTAGCATTGCGGCCAAACCATTTCGAAGTTTTTGACGGTCAACCGCTTGATTTCGGTCGAGACATCATGCGCCCATTTTATCATCGTGTGGCTTCGACTGTCCGCGCAGTTCGAAACGACTGGTTGATTTTCGCCGAAGCCGATCCTTTCGGCGGCCATGGTCTGCCAGAGGGTTGTCCAGAACGCACCGTTAACGCCAGTCACTGGTATGACTTGGCGACGCTTGTCACGAAACGCTTCGAGCCCTGGAGCACCAAGGATTTGTTGACGGGTGAAGTCTATATGGGCCGCGAGGCAGTAACCCAAGGATATATATCGGGATTGCAGCGTGTGGCGGGATTTGGTGACACCCTAAACGGAGGTGCGCCAACGCTAATCGGTGAATTTGGCATTCCTTTCGATCTAAATGACGCGGAAGCGTATTCGAAATGGTCCCAAGGCAATTATTCGTCTGAAATTTGGCAAGCACATGTTTCTGCTCTTACGGCAATGTATGATGCTCTGGACACCCTCCTTTTGTCTTCCACGCAGTGGAACTACACGGCTTCAAACGGCAATAATCCGATGGTAGGCGATGGTTGGAACCAAGAGGACTTGTCGATATGGTCGACAGACCAAGTGTTGAAGGACGCAGCATTCGACCCAGACGCGGGGGGGCGGGCACTTGAAGGATTTTGTCGTCCTTTTGTACACGCCGCCCAAGGAAAACTCATGAGCCAAACATGGGATGGTAACTCTGCAGTTTTCGATTGTTCAATCGACATTGACGAGAATATCACTGCCCCAACCGAAATTTTCATTCCGGCAGCCTATACTGTGTCGGCGGTGTATCGTGATGACGCGATCTGCACCTGGCACCAACGCGATCAGGTCATCTGTTTGACGGAAAAATCATCCGGCCAGCCAACATACTTTAAAGTATATCTTCACAGCAATTTCAGCGGTGGTTAAAAAAGCCCCAGCTCGACTTGTATGTTTAATGTAATTGATCTGCACCCGGCCTGAGCTAGCCGCTGCGACCAGAAATGCTGCAATTCAAGTCGTGCTAATGCCTCCACACGAAGCGATGGTCGTCGAGCAGTACCTCCCAATCGATCCGCGTTAATGCGTAAAGCGCGGCTATCACGACAATCTGGGTGACGAAAAAATAGCCGCTGGAGTAAAGTGTGGGCTCAAGTGAATCGATCTGGAAACGCCGCCCCGCAGCCTGGCCGCCTGAAATAAAGAACGCATAGCTCACAAAGCGCCCGAGAAAGAACGGCAGGGCTACTCTAGGTAGCGGTAAACCGGTCAAACCATATGCAATGAACAAGAAGTTTGAAGGCAGCGGACTGAAAGCATAAGATAGAAAAATGCCGAAGATCGGAAGAGCACACGTCT
>CALDKP010000348.1 GCA_937898535.1 uncultured Sphingomonadales bacterium
AGAAAATGATCGCGAACGGGATCATCCATAATCGCTATCGCATTAAGGCCGTCGCTGAGGACAATCTGGACATCGAACGAACCCGCCCCTTGGGCTTGCAATTCGGTCAGCATCGCAACGGTCGCGTCAGATGGAGTCTCGCCCAGTTTGGGATGCAGAATATAATCGCGGCGATCGCGTGCCTTTGTGTTGGCGATGATCACATCTGTAAGCGAGGGCAGAAATGCGACATCAAAATCCGCCCAAATGCTCTTGCGCGACCGCTCGTATATAGTGTTGATTTCCTGCGCGATTGCAGGCGCAAGGTCTTCGGGCAGTTCCCCATGGCCTTGCGCCAGGAAAAGTCCGCGCCCGCGAACGGCGTCCATTTTCTGTTCCGCCTCAGCCAATATATCCAATTCGGGCCGATTGTCGCCTTTGCGTCGCCGGTATTCGACGTAAATCTGTTCAGGTTTCCCAAAGTTTTCGGCAGGTGCGCCAGCATCGTCGATCACCGCAAGCTTGCGGAAAAAATGTTGCATCGGCGCACTGATCTTGAAATCGAACTTTCGTCTTAGCCGAACATGATCCTGAAAGCCGGTCGTAAGATAACCCAGCATCGGATCGATTTTGGTTGGTAACGCCATCAAATAGGCAGGGTTAGCTGGCGCCACGCGTTCAAGGCAGTAATCTAGATCATCAAGGCTGACATCCATGTGAAGCGTCGAGCACACATCAAGCCCAATGCACAGACCGTGTAGCTTGCCCATGACGAGATCTTCAAGGCAGCACCGCACCAGCTGGTCCCGATTGCGGAATACCTCGGGCCCGATAAAGCCTGCGACATCGTTCAAATGCAGCCATGGGCGCCGTCCGTTTGCAGCGGCAATCCGCAGCGACAAGAAACGCGCTAATCCATATTTGCGCGATTCATGCAGCACCATGTCCATCGACTGGGCATGTCCATTCGTAAAGTCTGCCCCCTGCCCGGTTTCAAGATACATTGCGAACTTGCCGTCCCGCTGGTCGGCATGTGCGGCCAAGCGGTCGAGTGACAAATCAAACGTCTTGTTAGCTGCGTCGCTGCCCGCGATGCTCTGAAACCACAAGGCGGTTGAGCTTGGCCACTGTTTTTCCACATCCGCCTGGATATCAATATGCGCAAGAACGCAGTGCGGCAAAACATCCGAAAGCCCAAAGGTGTCGACAATGTCTTCAGCGCCGCTTCGATCGCATAAACACTTTCAGGTTCACTGCTGACCGGATTGGTCCCGATGAGGACATCACCCACGCCATAAGCAAAACCATTGAAGACCTGCCAAGCAATGTCGTCTACATTATCGGTCGGGGAATTGGGCTGAATTCGTGCACCGAGATATCCCCGCTCACCGACGTTTGAGCCAGGCAAAGGATTGAAGAT
>CALDKP010000349.1 GCA_937898535.1 uncultured Sphingomonadales bacterium
GCAGATTGGGATCGCTGCTCGCCAGCCGTCCGGTCACCGCAGTGGCCTGACCGTAACTGGTATGCACGCGTCCGGTGCTGCGGTTGACCATGCCCGGCAGCTTGTCGGTATAGGTTGATTTCAGCTTCGCCAGTTGCCGCCAATCAAGAACCTTGCGTGCGATGTCGATGCCCTGCCCCGCGAGATCTTCCAGCACCGTCACGTCGGTCGAATATTGCCCCGATTTGCCCTTTTTTCCGCCCTTATAGCCCATTTTTCCAAACAGGATTTCGCCAAGCTGCTGTGGGCTGCCGATCGTAAACGGCTGTCCGGCGAGGCCGTGAATTTCCTTTTCGAGCAGTTCCATTTGCGCGGCGAATTCGGATGATAACCGCGCCAGAACGGTCCGGTCGACTTTGATGCCTAAGCATTCCATCTGGGACAGGACGGGCACAAGCGGGCGGTCCACCAGTTCATAGACGCTGGTCGCCTTTTCAGGGCTCATCCGTAACTTTAGGTGATGCCACAGCCGCAAGGTCACATCGGCATCTTCCGCCGCATAGCATGTCGCATCAGACAGCGGGACGGCGGCAAAGCCAATCTGGCTTTTGCCCGTTCCGGTGACGCTTTTATAAGAGATGCATTCATGCCCCAAATGCGTTTTGGCGAGTTCATCCATGCCATGCAACTGACGGCCTGCATCCAAGGCAAAGCTCATGACCATCGTGTCATCGTACGGCGTTATGCACACATCATGCCGCGCCAACACCGACATGTCATATTTCAGATTCTGGCCAATTTTCAGCACGCTCGGGTCGCTGAGCAGTGGGCGCAACCGTTCCAAAGCGACGTTCAGTTCGATCTGAACCGGCTTTTCAGCGAACATATCTGTGCCGCCATGTGCCAGCGGAACATAACACGCCTCCCCCGGTGCGACCGCTAGGCTGAAACCCACAAGATTGGCGCTCGCCGCTTGTAAGCTGTCTGTTTCGGTGTCGAAACCCAACGTCCCTGTTTCACGGGCGCGGGAAATCCAATGGTCCAGCCGACCCACATCCGTGACGCATTCATATGTCGACACATCAATTTTGGGCATGGCGGGCGGCAACGCTGCCGCGCCTGCGGTGGGCGCAGACACCGGGCCATCGGCCTTGCTTGCGGCCTTGGGGTTGCCGGCAATCGCCTTATTCGCGGCAGCGGTATTCGCGACATGCCCGATGCGTTTCAAAAGCGAGTTGAAACCGTGATGCTCCAAAAACGCAACGAGTGGCTCTTCGGGAATCGTCCCCAAAGTCATGTCTTCAATCGCGATGGGCAATGGGCAATCTTCTTTCAAAGTCACCAGCACTTTCGACAGACGCGCCTTGTCCGCATGCTCAATCAAATTATCGCGCATTTTGGAAGGCTTCATCGACGGTGCGGCGGCCAAGACGCTTTCGAGGTCACCAAATTCCTGAATAAGCTTCGTCGCCGTCTTTGGACCGACGCCGGGGACGCCCGGCACATTGTCGACGCTATCGCCCATCAGCGCCAGCACATCGCCAACCCGTTCGGGCTCGACACCAAATTTTTCGTATACTTCCTCGGCGCGAATGCGTTCGTTTTTCATCGTGTCGAACATGTCGATGGATGGTTCTACCAACTGCATCAGGTCCTTGTCGCTGCTGACGATGGTCACATGCCAGCCAGCGGCGCAAGCGGCCCGCGCATAGCTTGCAATCATGTCATCGGCCTCGACATCATCCTCTTCGACCAACGGCAAAGAGAACGCCCGTGTCGCATCCCGGATCATCGGGAATTGGGGCCTTAAATCCTCAGGCGGGTCGGGCCTATGCGCCTTATATTGGTCATAGATCCGGTTGCGGAATGACTGGCTCGATTTATCGAGGACCACAGCCATATGTGTTGGACCATCCGCTTGATTGAGGTCGTCCGCCAGCTTCCACAGCATGGTCGTATAACCATATACCGCGCCAACCGGTTCGCCATGTTTATTGGTGAGCGGCGGCAGCCGGTGATAGGCCCGGAAAATATAGGCGGAGCCATCGACGAGATAGAGATGCTTTTGGTCTGACATGGCGGAGCGATAGCAGCCCGTTTTGACCAAGTCTTTTCCTAATTTGCAGCGACGGTGTTGACACCCTTTCTGCAGGCGATTGCGGTGGAACTACGCGCGCGACTTGCGCCACAAAAGAAGACCGCTGGCGATAATGATCGCGGACCCGGCAAGCGATGTCATGTCTGGCCAATCGCCAAAAACCAATATGCCAAGCGCGAGTGCCATCAACAACTGGACATATGTCATCGGTGCGATGTCCGCGGCCGACGCACGGGTCGTTGCCATAAAAATCAACCAGTGCGCAAAGCTAGCGGTGACCGCAACGACGGCACAGCGCGCCACGATGGTCCAGTCCGGCATGCCTATATGCAATGTCGCAAGGCCCGAAAAATGACCCAAAATCGCTGCGGTCAGGATGAATGGCACGGCAAGCGACGCGACCAGGAATTGCATCAAAATCGGTGTCCCTGCCCCAGCGACGGCGCGATTGCCAATCATCAAAAGCGCCATCGACATGGCCGCTCCCAGCGGCAACAAAGCAACCCAACCCAATTCGGCAACATTGGGCCGCATGATGAGAAGGACCCCGCCGAACGCAATAAATGTGGCCATCCATTTGGTCGCATTCGTCCGTTCGTGCAGAAAAATGGCACTCAAGACCGCCGTGATCATCGGGCTCGTAAAACCAATTGCCGTAGCCTCAGCCAATGGCATAACGAAGATCGACAAAAAGAAACAGATGGTTGCCATGGCCACCGCAAATCCGCGCAGGATCTGAACTTTGGGCATGGGCAAAGCAAATCCCTGCCTGCCTTCCTTGAGGTACAATAATGTACCCAAACCCAACGCACCGATCGAATAGCGCAGCGCCGCCACGGCAGTACCGGGCCATGCACCGGTAATCGATTTGATGACCGCATCGCCCAATGACAACAGAGCGAAGCCGCAAACGGCATATAAAAGACCCGATCGGGCCGACGATGCAGGCACTGGATTTCCTTCGATTACCGTGCCCCCTTAAAAGTGTTTGCGGGGAATGGAAAGCGGCAGAAATCTCTGTCGGGCAACCCAACCAACGCAAACCGTTACCACTTTATTCACCATTTGTCGGTAGCACAAAATCCTTAGTCCATGGAACATCGGAGCGGGATAGCGTGAGCGCATTTGGGAAAAAACCAGGCTTGTCTGTAGGGCGCCCATCATTTGGCGTGGCGCGCCCCATGACCGGCGGTGTTGCTTCCATTGCGCAGCAGATGCCTTCTCCGCCACCGCAGTCCGATTACAGGCAAACGACGGGCGGTGGCGAACAATTTCCACCCATTGAATCGGTAAATTTAACCGGCGGCAATACCGGCGGTCCACAGACGGCGATGCAGGAAGCCATGTCGCGCTTGTCAGACCGTGCAAACAATGCGGCACCCGTCGATGAAGGCCCCCAAGGCTTTGAAGCGTCGGTACACAAAATCAAAGAACAGGTTTTACCGCGTCTTTTGGAGCGTGTGGACCCCGAGGCGGCTGCATCGCTGAATAAAGAAGAGCTGACCGAAGAGTTCCGTCCGATCATTCTGGAAGTGCTGGCGGAACTCAAGCTGACGCTTAACCGCCGTGAACAGTTTGCTTTGGAAAAAGTGCTCGTCGACGAACTGCTCGGTTTTGGTCCGCTCGAAGAGTTACTCAGCGACCCAGACATTTCCGATATCATGGTCAATGGCCCGTTGCAGACCTATATCGAGAAAAAGGGAAAGCTGCAGATTGCGCCGATACAGTTTCGCGATGAAGAGCATCTGTTCCAGATCGCGCAGCGTATCGTGAACCAAGTCGGTCGCCGCGTCGACCAAACGACGCCTTTGGCCGATGCCCGGTTGAAAGACGGTAGCCGTGTGAACGTCATTGTTCCGCCGTTATCGCTGCGCGGCACCGCCATTTCCATTCGTAAATTTTCCGAAAAGCCGATTACGATCGACATGCTGAAGGGCTTTGGCTCGATGAGCGAGCCTATGGCGACGGCATTGAAGATTGCCGGGGCCAGTCGGATGAATATCGTCATTTCAGGCGGTACGGGTTCAGGTAAAACGACAATGCTGAACGCTTTGTCCAAAATGATTGACCCCGGCGAGCGCGTGTTGACCATTGAAGACGCCGCCGAACTTCGCCTTCAACAGCCGCATTGGCTCCCGCTTGAAACGCGTCCTCCCAACTTGGAGGGTGAAGGCGCCATTACCATCGGTGACCTTGTAAAGAACGCGCTGCGTATGCGTCCTGACCGGATCATCTTGGGCGAAATTCGTGGCGCGGAGTGTTTCGACCTCCTCGCCGCAATGAACACCGGCCATGATGGATCCATGTGTACGCTCCACGCAAACAACCCGCGGGAGTGTTTAGGCCGTATGGAAAACATGATCCTTATGGGTGACGTCAAGATACCGAAGGAAGCCATTTCGCGACAAATCGCGGAATCGGTAGACCTTATCGTTCAGGTGAAGCGTCTGCGTGATGGTTCCCGTCGTACCACCCAGATTACAGAGGTAATCGGAATGGAAGGCGATGTCATTGTTACGCAGGATCTTTTCAAATTTGAATATCGCGACGAAGATTCCGACGGTAAAATCCACGGTGAGTGGGTCGCGGGTGGCGTTCGGCCTTATACGCTAGAAAAAGCACGGCAGTTCGGATTTGACCAGCCGTTCCTTGAGGCGTGCCTCGGCTAAAGGCCTTTAATCGCCAACGCTGCTGCCAATACAGTAATCAGCACAGAAAATACTGTAATCGCAGTCCAGGGCATTATACCAACTTGGTCAAGTTGTGTGCGTCGATGCCGCCGCCGGTCCGCAACGCTGCTAAACAATACCAGCAATGCAGACACTAAGGACAATCCCGCCCAAAAATGGTCTTGCCAATTCATCAGGGTAAAGCTGCTCATTCCGAAATGCTCGCGGTCATTCTATTCACAAAATCTAGGCTCAGCGATTGCGCGGCGGTTTTGATGCACGGGAATTTGCTGACGAACTTCCGCAA